>JAWOFB010000232.1:0-8628 GCA_046482445.1 Ectothiorhodospiraceae bacterium
AGTAATTCTTGCGCGCGAACACCGAGCGCGGCGCGATGGTGCAGCCGGTGGCCAGACCCAGCTTCACGGGCATGGTCACCGCGCCCTTGTTGAGCACCGGCAGCACGCCCGGCATGCCGAGGTCCACCGCCGAGGCCTGCGTATTGGGCTCGGAGCCGTAGCTGGTAGAGGCCCCCGAGAAAATCTTGCTACGCGTGGCGAGCTGGGCGTGGAGCTCCAGCCCGATAACCACTTCCCATGCCATGGAAACTCCCCTCTTGCGCGGTTACGCGAACGCCGCCGGCGCCCGGGCGTGCCAGTCGGTGACCTGCTGGTAGCGGTGCGCGGCGTTGAGCAACCGCCCCTCGTCGAAATAGTTGCCGATGAGCTGCAGGCCCACCGGGCGTCCGGCGCCGGTAAAGCCCGCGGGCAGCGACAGTGCCGGCAGGCCGGCCAGGTTCACGGCGATGGTGTACAGATCCGAGAGATACATGGTCACCGGGTCATCGGTGCGCTCGCCGATGTCGAACGCCGCCGTGGGCGATGTCGGCCCCAGGATCATGTCCACCTCCTCGAAGGCGCCCATGAAATCGTCCTTGATCAGCCGCCGCATCTGCTGGGCCTTACCGTAATAGGCCTCGAAGTAGCCGGCGGACAGCGCATAGGTCCCGACCATGATGCGGCGCTTGACCTCGGCCCCGAAGCCCTCGCCCCGGGAGCGCTTGTACAGGTCCTCCAGGCCCCGCGGCTCGCTGCAGCGGTAGCCGAAGCGCACGCCGTCGAAGCGCGACAGGTTGGAAGAGCACTCGGCCGGCGCAATGACGTAGTAGGCGGGCACGGCCAGCTCGGTGTTCGCCAGGCTGATGTCGCGAAACTCGACACCCAGCTTGCGGTACTCCGCCATGGCGTCCTCGAGAACCCGCGCCACCTCCGGATCCAGCCCGTCGCCGAAGTACTCCCGCGGCAGCCCCACGCGCAGCCCGGTGAGATCCTCGCCCAGGGCGCGGCTGTAGGCGGGCACGGCGCGATCCACGCAGGTGGAGTCGCGGGCATCGAAGCCGGCCATGGTCTCCAGCAGCAACGCGCAGTCCTCGGCGGTCCGGGCCATGGGACCGGCCTGGTCCAGGCTGGAGGCGAACGCGATCATGCCGTAGCGCGAGACCCGGCCGTAGGTGGGCTTGAGCCCCGTAATCCCGCACAGCGCCGCCGGCTGGCGGATGGACCCGCCGGTATCGGTACCGGTGGCCGCGGGTGTCACGCGCGCCGCCACCGCCGCCGCGGAGCCGCCCGACGAGCCGCCGGGCACGGCCTTGGTATCCCACGGGTTTTTCACGGGGCCGTAGTAGCTGGTTTCGTTGGAGGAGCCCATGGCGAACTCGTCCATGTTGGTCTTGCCCAGGCAGACAAGCCCCGCGTCCTGGCACTGCTCCACCACGTGGGCGTCGTAGGGCGCGGCGAAGTTATCCAGCATGCGCGAGCCGCAACTGGTGCGCACATCCCGGGTGCAGAAAATGTCCTTGTAGGCCAGCGGCACGCCGGTGAGCGGTCCGGCGTCGCCGGCGCGGATGCGCTCGTCGGCGCGCCGGGCCGCCGCCAGGGCCTGCTCCTCGGTGACGGTAATGAAGGCATTGAGCTCGGCCCCGGCGCCCTGGATGCGCTCCAGGCAAGCCCGGGTGATCTCCTCGCTGGAGAAGTCTCCGGCCGTCAGGCCGGCGGCGAGCTCGGCAACGGTCTTGTCGGTATCAGCCACGTCGTGTTCCCCGTTGTACTGGGCAAAGGTCCCCGGCGGTTTATTCGATGACCCGCGGCACCAGGTAAAGGCCACCCTCGACCCGCGGCGCCACCGCCTGGAAGCGGTCACGCTGGTTGCCCTCGGTGACCGTGTCCTCGCGCAGGCGCTGGGGCATCTCCAGCGGATGCGCCAGCGGCTCCACACCGGTGGTATCCACCCGATTCATGGCCTCGACGAAATCCAGGATCGCGGACAGATCACGGGCGTATTCCGGCACCGCCTCCGCATCCACGCTCAGCCGGGCCAGATGGGCAATGGTTTCAACCTGTTGATGGTCAAGCGCCATGGCGTCCTCGCAGCGTTTACCGGGAAACCCGCGATTGTCGGTCAATCGCCGGGCCGGCGCAAACCGCCAGTGAACGATCGTCCTTGTCGCCCCCCGGTCAGCCTGATAGATTAACCAGCTTCTTACCCGCGCGGCACTGGTTGTGTTCCCATGCGCACCGGCCGGTGGCGGGAGCGCCGAATCGGCCGTCATCACGCACGGGTGCACCGAGAACTGTCGTTCCGCCGCTGCGTCACAGCCATGGGGCCGGCCTGGCAGCCGGCGTGGGGCGTGGCGCGCTTCCATCGGCACAGGATATCGAGCGGCTAATGTTCAAGGGCATTCGTGGGCTTTTCTCCAACGACCTCTCCATCGACCTGGGAACGGCGAACACGCTGATCTACCTCCGAGGTCAGGGCATTGTGCTCAACGAGCCGTCGGTCGTAGCCATTCGCCAGGACCGCGACGGGGGGCCGCGCAGCATTGCGGCGGTGGGTGCCGAGGCCAAGAGCATGCTCGGCCGTACGCCGGGCAACATCCGCGCGATCCGGCCACTGAAAGACGGCGTCATCGCCGATTTCACCGTCACGGAGAAGATGCTCCAGCACTTCATCAAGAAGGTGCACGAGGCGCGCTTCTTCAAGCCCAGCCCCCGGGTGCTGGTGTGCGTGCCCTGTGGCTCGACGCAGGTCGAGCGCCGCGCCATCAAGGAATCCGCCGTGGGCGCCGGAGCCCGCGAGACCTATCTGATCGAAGAGCCGCGGGCCGCGGCCATCGGCGCCAACATGCCGGTGGACGAGGCGCGGGGCTCCATGGTGCTGGACATCGGCGGCGGCACCTCGGAGGTCGCCGTGCTGTCGCTCAACGGTATCGTCTACTCGGCGTCGGTCCGCGTCGGCGGTGACCGCTTCGACGAGGCGATCATCAATTACGTGCGCCGGAACTACGGCATTCTCATCGGCGAGTCCACCGCCGAGCGCATCAAGCACGAGATCGGCACGGCTTTCCCGGGCACCGAGGTCCGCGAGATCGACGTCAAAGGTCGCAACCTGGCCCAGGGTGTGCCGCGCAGCTTCACCATGAACAGCAACGAGATCCTGGAGGCCCTCCAGGAGCCGCTCTCCGGAATTGTGGGCGCGGTCAAGACCGCCCTGGAACAGACGCCGCCCGAGCTCGGCTCTGACGTCGCCGACCGCGGTATCGTCATCACCGGCGGCGGCGCCCTGCTGCGCAACGTCGATCGCCTGCTTATGGAGGAGACCGGGCTGCCCGTGGTCGTGGCCGACGATCCGCTGACCTGTGTCGCTCGGGGCGGCGGCCGGGCCCTGGAACTCATGGACGAGCAGGGCATTGAACTCTACACCATGGAGTAGTGAGCCCGCCGGCCCCGTCACCTCCCAGTGCGCCCGGGCGCACAACCGCTCGCGCGGGACTGATACGCCGAGCGTTGTCCGTTACACTGCCTGATTTACCGGAGCAAAAGTGGCGGCCACGTTCGGTTGGTCGGACGCTTTGGCCCGGCGCGACGGTCA
The DNA here is from genome assembly GCA_046482445.1 of Ectothiorhodospiraceae bacterium. Taxonomy (GTDB): domain Bacteria; phylum Pseudomonadota; class Gammaproteobacteria; order Nitrococcales; family Aquisalimonadaceae; genus Aquisalimonas. Next base: position 3,569 of record JAWOFB010000232.1, read on the forward strand.
GCACGCACGGGGAACGTCATTAAGCCGCTATTCGCCCAGGGCCCATCGGCTACCACGCGCTTGATCCTGCTGGTTCTGCTGTCGGTGGGGCTGATGATGATGGATCACCGCGAACGCCTGGGTGACCCGGTGCGCCAGGTCATCCAGACGGCGACGCAGCCCATCCACTACGCCGTGTCGCTGCCGTTCGATCTGGCCGAGTTTGCCGGCGAGCGTCTGGCCAGTCGCTCGGCGCTCATCGCCGAGAACGCCCGCCTGCGGGATCAGCAACTCCTCTACCAGGCCCGCTTGCAGCGCCTGGATGCGCTGGAGAAGGAAAACATCCGCCTGCAGGGGCTGCTCGGCTCGGCCTACGAGGTCGAGGACGCGGTGCTCATCGCGGAGCTCATGCGCGTGGACCTGGACCCGTACCGGCATCTGCTGCGCGTGGACAAGGGCTCGGCCAGCGGCGTGTTCACGGGCCAGCCGGTCATCGATGCCGACGGGGTCATGGGCCAGGTGGACAGCACCGGCCTCAACAGTGCGGTGGTGCGCCTGATCACCGATCCAAGCCACGCCACCCCCGTTCAGGTCAATCGCAACGGGCTCCGGGCCATCGCCTTCGGCACCGGCAATCTCAACGAGCTGGAGCTTCCCCACCTGCCGACCAACGCGGATATCGAGCGCGGTGACCTGCTGGTGACCTCCGGACTCGGCGGACGCTTCCCGCGGGGCTATCCGGTGGCCCGGGTCACCGGCGTGGAACGCCTCTCGGGACGGTCGTTCGCGGAGGTCACCGCAGCACCGCTGGCGCAGCTCGGGCGCAGCCGGGAGATGCTGCTGATCCGCTCGGATGACGACGGCGATGCCGAACCGCTGCGTCCCGATGCCATGCCGGAGACAACGACACCGCCGGACGGAGAGGAACAGCCGTGAACGCGGTGGTACGACGCGGTGGCGGGGTCATTCTGATCAGCGTGGTCATCGCCTACATACTGGCGGTGCTGCCGCTGCCGGACTGGGCCGAGGCATGGCGACCGGAATGGGCCGCGCTGGTACTGATCTACTGGTGCATGGCCGTCCCGCACCGGGTGGGCGTTGTGGCCGGCTGGTTCATCGGTCTGGGTCAGGACATGCTGCAGGCGAGCCTGCTGGGACAGCACGCCCTGGCCTACGCCCTGCTCGCCTACCTGGTTCTGCGCCTGCATCAGCGCCTCCGGGTCTACCCGGTGCCCCAGCAGGCCCTGATTGTGCTTTTGTTGCTGTTCGTGGTGCATCTGGTCCAGGCATGGAGCAACGGCCTGGCAGCGCGGCCGGTGCCCACCAGCGCCTACTGGGCACCCGTGCTCGTCGGGGCCGTGTTGTGGCCGGCGGTTTTCATGTTCATGCGGGGCGTGCGGCGGCGCTTCCAAGTCCAGTAACCCGGGACAACTCATGGCGAGCGGGAATCAGCAAGACGACACCCACATCCAGGACCGCGGCAGCGAGAAGCGCCAGTTCACGCGCCGGTCGCTGATCGCCGGCACCGGCGTCGTCATTCTCATGGGACTGCTCGGCGCGCGCATGACCCACCTGCAGGTCGCCGGCCATCAACGCTACAGTTCCGAGTCCCGGGCCAACCGGGTCAAGCTGGTGCCGATCCCGCCGGCGCGCGGGCTCATCTACGACCGCAACGGCGTGATCCTGGCCGAGAACCGGTCCAACTTCCAGCTCCTGGTCACCCCCGAGCAGGTCACCGACCTGGAGGCAACGCTCACGGAATTGCGCCAGGTCCTGTCCATCAGCGACACCGAGGAGCAGCGTTTTCGGGATCTGGTGTCCCGGGCACGCTCTTTCGAGGCACTGCCGCTGAAAGTCCGCCTCACCGACCGGGAAGTGGCCAAGGTCGCCATCAACCGCCATCGGTTCCCGGGAGTGGAGGTCGAGGCGCGCCTGAGCCGGTATTACCCGCACGGCCCCCATGCCGCCCACGCCATCGGCTACGTTGGCCGCATCAATGAGCGCGAGCTCGAGCGGGTGGACAGCCAGCGCTACGGCGGCAGCAGCCACATCGGCAAGACCGGTTCGGAGCGCCAGTTCGAGGAGCACCTGCATGGCTACGCCGGCGTGGAACGCGTGGAGACCAACGCCCGCGGCCGCGTCATCCAGTCCCTGAGTCGGCAACCCCCGGATGCCGGCGACGATATCGTCATCACGCTGGACAGCCGCCTGCAGCGCATCGCAGAGCAAGCCCTGGGCCGGGAATCCGGATCGGTGGTGGCCCAGGACGTGCAAACAGGCGAGATCCTGGTACTGGCCAGTCTCCCGGCCTTCGATCCCAATCTGTTCGTCAACGGCATCGACCGTGAGACCTACACCAGCCTCCAGGAGGACCTGGAGCGCCCGCTCTACAACCGCGCGGCTCGCGGGGAGTATCCCCCGGGCTCGACCATCAAGCCATTTCTCGGCCTGGCCGGACTCGCCGACGGCACGGTGGACCGCGACGACACCGTCTATTGCCCGGGCCACTACAGTCTGGATAACGTCGATCACCGCTGGCGGTGCTGGAAGCGCCGCGGCCACGGCGACATGGACTTCCACGACGCCATGGTCCAGTCCTGCGATGTGTACTTCTACGACCTGGGCTACAACCTGGGCATCGACGGCATGGCGGACTTCCTGGGCCGCTTCGGCTTCGGTCGCTCCACCGGGTCGGGCATCCCTGGAGAGCGAGCGGGAGTCCTGCCGTCGCGGGAGTGGAAGCGGAACCAGTACGGCGAGACCTGGTACCACGGCGAGACCATCAACAACGCCATTGGCCAGGGCTACTTCCTGGTCACGCCGCTACAGCTCACGCACGCGGTGGTCACCATGGCCAACCGCGGCCTGGCTCGCGACCCGCGCATGCTGCGCGCGACCCACGACAGCAGCAGCAGCGAGACCCGGCGCGTGCCGGTGGCCGATGGCGAGCAGGTGGTTACCCTGGAGCAGCAGGCGCACTGGGACACCCTGATGGCCTCGCTGGAGGCGGTGATCCACGGCGAACGCGGCACGGCCCGCAGCATCAGCAATGACCTCAATTACCGCATCGCCGGCAAGACCGGGACCTCGCAGGTGTTCAGTCTCGGCCAGGACGAGGAATACAACGAAGAGGACCTGCGCCGCGGGCTCCTGGACCACGCCTTGTTCACCGGCTTCGCACCCGCCGACAACCCGCGCATCGCGGTCACCGCCGTGGTCGAGCACGGGGGCAGCGGCGGCGGCGCGGCGGCCCCTGTAGCGCGAGCAGTGATGGACGCCTTCATGCAGGGCGACCCGGAAGGGGGCAGTCATGTCTGAGCTCGGCAGCAGCCGTGGCGCCAACCGCGCTGCAACCCCCCTGCTCCAGCGCATCCTGCACCTGGACATCCCGCTGCTGTCGAGTCTGTTGCTGCTCGCCGGCGGTGGGCTCCTGATCCTCTACAGTGCCACCAACGAATCCATGGCGGCGGTGCGCAGCCAGGGGGTCCGCATGGGTTTTGCGTTTGCCATCATGGTGTTCATGGCCCAGATCCCGCCGGCGACCCTGCGCCGCTGGACGCCGCTGGTCTATCTCGCCGGACTGGGGATGCTGGTCCTGGTATTCGCTGTCGGGACCACCGCCCAGGGCGCTCAACGCTGGCTGGACCTGGGCATCGCACGCTTCCAGCCCGCGGAACTCATGAAGATCGCCGTCCCCATGGCGGTGGCCTGGTGTATCACGCGTCGCCCGCTGCCGCCATCACTGCTGACCGTCACCCTGGCCGCCGGCCTCGTGGCCGTTCCCACTGCCCTGGTGGCCATGCAGCCGGATCTGGGCACGGCGCTTCTGCTGGGCGCGGCCGGGTTTTTCGCGCTGTTTCTCGCGGGCATGAGCTGGCGATTGATGCTCAGCGCCGGGGCCGTCGTGGCGGCTTGCGCGCCGCTGTACTGGATCTTTCTCATGCCGGCGTATCAGAAACAGCGCGTGCTCACCCTGTTCAACCCCCAGAGTGATCCGCTCGGCACCGGCTACCACATCATTCAGTCCACCATTGCCATCGGCTCCGGCGGCGTCTTCGGCAAGGGCTGGCTCAATGGCACGCAGACCCACCTGGATTTCCTGCCGGAGGCCACTACGGACTTCATCTTCGCCGTACTGGCCGAGGAGTTCGGCCTGGTGGGGGTGCTGCACCTGCTTGCGCTGTACCTGTTCATTGTCGGCCGCGGGCTGGTCATCGCCGTCCAGGCCCAGGACAGCTACAGCCGGGTTGTCGCCGGCAGCCTGACGTTGACGTTCTTCATCTACGTCTTCGTCAACGTGGGAATGGTCACCGGACTGCTGCCGGTGGTGGGACTGCCGCTGCCACTGGTGTCGTTCGGCGGCAGCTCCATGGTGACGCTCATGGCCGCCTTCGGTATTCTCATGTCCATTCGCACCCACCGGAAGCTCTGGGCGTCATGACGGCACCACCCCCACGCCGCCGAGCAACCAAGAGTCCAATCACCATGCCGCGATCCCTCCGGTTCCTGCTGTCCCTTTCCCTGCTTGTCGGCCTCCCGGGTCTCACCGGCGCCAGCGACGACGCGCAGCGGTCGTTTGCGGACCGGGTTGCCCGGGAGCACGGTCTCGAGCGCGACCGCGTCCAGGGCATTCTGGACGACGCGCAGCACCGCGACGCCATCATCGAGGCCATCTCCAGCCCGGCGGAGGCCCTGCCCTGGCACCGGTACCGAGAGATTTTCGTCACCGACGAGCGGGCGCAGGAGGGCGCACAGTTCCAGGCGCGCCACGCCGAGACGCTGGACCGCGTTGCCGCGGAGTACGGCGTGGACCCCGACATCATTACGGCCATCCTGGGCATCGAGACCCGCTACGGCGAACACCGCGGCGAGCACCGCGTCCTCGACGCCCTGGTCACCCTGGGCTTCGACTATCCGCCACGTGCCTCGTTCTTCCGTGATGAGCTGGAGGAATTCTTGGTACTCGCCGAAGCCGAGGGCCTGGACCCGCGGTCCGTGCGCGGCTCCTATGCCGGTGCCATGGGTATCCCGTAGTTCATCGCCAGTAGCTACCGCCATTACGCGGTGGACGGCGATGGCGA
>JAWOFB010000233.1:0-2887 GCA_046482445.1 Ectothiorhodospiraceae bacterium
GCCGATCTGGACGCCGCCGGGCTGCTGGTCGCCACCGAGAATCACACCTTGATGGTCCCGCGCGGGGATCGCAGCGGCACGGTCATCGAGCCCTTTCTCACCAACCAGTGGTTCGTGCGCGCGGAGCCGCTGGCACGCCCGGCCATTCAGGCCGTGGAGGACGGCCGCATCCGCTTCGTGCCGGACAACTGGAAGAACACCTACTACGAGTGGATGCTGCGCATCCAGGACTGGTGCATCTCCCGACAGATCTGGTGGGGCCACCGCATTCCGGCCTGGTACGACGATCACGGCAACCTGTTCGTCGGCCACGACGAGAACGACGCCCGGGAACAGGCGCGTCGTCACCACGGTGCGGACGTGGCGCTGCGCCAGGACGACGACGTGCTGGACACCTGGTTCTCCTCGGCCCTGTGGCCCTTCTCGACCCTGGGCTGGCCGGAGAACACCCTGGAGCTACAGACGTTCTACCCCTCCAGCGTCCTGGTCACGGGCTTCGACATCATCTTCTTCTGGGTCGCCCGCATGATCATGATGGGCCTGAAGTTCATGGACGACGTGCCGTTTCACGAGGTCTACATCCACGGCCTGGTGCGCGACTCCCAGGGTCAGAAGATGTCCAAGTCCAAAGGCAACGTCCTGGACCCCATCGACATTATCGACGGCATTGACCTGGAGTCGCTGGTCGCCAAGCGCACCTCGGGCATGATGCAGCCGCAACTCGCCGAGCGCGTCGAAGCCATGACCCGGGAGGCGTTCCCCGAGGGTATCGCACCCCACGGCACCGACGCCCTGCGCTTTACCTTCTGCTCGCTTGCCACCACCGGCCGCGACGTGGTCTTCGACATGGGCCGGGTGGACGGCCACCGGAACTTCTGCAACAAGATCTGGAACGCCGCCCGCTACGTCCTCATGAACACCGAGGGCCAGGATTGCGGTATGGCCGCGGACGCCGCCATTGAGCTGTCCGTGGCCGACCGCTGGATCCGCTCGCGCCTGCAGGCCACCGAAGCCGCGGTCAACCGCCACATCCAGGCCTATCGTCTGGACCTGGCGGCGCAGGCCCTGCACGACTTCATCTGGAACGAGTACTGCGACTGGTATCTGGAGTTGTCCAAGCCGGTCCTGCAGCACGCCAGCGACCCCGAGCTGGCCCGCGGCACGCGCCGGACACTGGTCCGGGTTCTGGAGACGGTGCTGCGCCTGCTCCACCCGCTGATGCCGTTTGTCACCGAGGAAATCTGGCAGCGCATCGCGCCGCTGGCCGGCAAGAACGGGCCCAGCGTCATGCTGGAGCCGTTCCCGCAGGAGGATCCGACCCTGACGGACGGCGACGCCGAAGCCGACGTGGCCTGGATCCAGGCGTTCATCCTGGGCGTCCGGCGGATCCGCGGGGAAATGGATATCGCACCCACACGCCCGGTGCCGGTACTGCTCCAGAATGGCGACGACACGGACCGCCGCCGGCTGGACGACTACAGTGTGCTCGTCAGCCACCTGGCGCGCCTGGAGCGCATCGACTGGCTGACGTCGGAGGACACACCCCCGGAAGCTGCCATCAGCCTCGTGGGCGAGATGAAACTGCTCGTACCCATGGCCGGGCTCATCGACAAGGAAGCCGAGCTTGCACGCCTGGACAAGGAGCGCAACCGGCTGCGAGCGGAGCTGGAAAACGCCGAGAAAAAGCTCGCCAACGAGCAGTTCCTGGCCAAGGCGCCGGCGGCGGTGGTGGATCAGGAGCGCGAGCGCCGCGCCGAACGCCTGACCAGCCTGGAGCAGATGGACGAGCAGTACCAGCGCATCCAGCAGCTCTAGTGTCCCGCCTCGGATATTCGTGCGATTGATGCACACCGGGGGGCGGGGATTGCGAGAGGGCTGAGCTGTCGCACGGGCCGAAACGGATCTCCGGCCGCGTACCGGCGGGCTCAGACGTCGGCCGAACCCAGGATCACGTTGACCAGGATGATCAGCCCGACCACCAGCAACACGGTGAAGATCGCGCCGCCGATGATGTAGGGCATCGGGCTGTGGCTCTGGAAGTCCCGCTTGCGGGCCTCGTTGGTCTGCACACCGAAGGCACCGGCCAGCACGCTCTGGGTCACCTCTGTGACACTGGGTCGGTAACCGGCTTCCTGTTCGCCGTTATCCGTCTTATCTTGCTGGTCCTGCTGGCTCGTCATGCATACCTCCTCAAGGAAACGCTGACCCGATCTCCAAGGCCAGGATCAAGGCATCTTCGCGCTGGCCCTGGCGCACCGGATAGTAACCGGGTCGCAGTCCAACCTCACAGAAGCCGTTGCGGCGGTAAAGCGCCAGGGCCGCATGATTGGACGGGCGCACCTCCAGGAACAGGCTGCTGGCACCACGCTCGCGGGCATGTCCCACGGCCGTTGTCAAAAGGCACTGGCCGTAACCGCGGCGATGCGTCTCGGGCGCCACGCAAAGGTTGAGAACGTGTGCCTCGTCGGCGACCTGGGACAGAATCAGGTGGCCGCTCACGCGCGCGTCGGAGACGAGGACCCAGCAGCTGTAACCAACGCGCATGCAGTCCCGAAACACGCCCGGTGTCCAGGGAAAGGCGTAGGCTCGGCGCTCCACCGCCACCACGTGGGACAAATCGGTCTCGCGCATGCGCCGGACGTCCGGGACCGGCTGCGAGACAGCCGCATTCATGCCTCTCCCTCCCCCAACGGCGTCAGGTGCTGCTGCAGCCGGCGAAGGTCCTGCCAGGCCTTCGCCTTGTCCTGCGGTGAACGAAGCAGATACGCCGGATGATAACTCACCACCACGGGGACATCCCGCGTCGGTAACCGATGACTGCCCTGCCGCAGGGTCCGCAGCGGCCGGTCTGTCCCCAGCAGGCTCTGGGCCGCGATCCGGCCCACCG
>JAWOFB010000042.1:0-6158 GCA_046482445.1 Ectothiorhodospiraceae bacterium
GAACAATGAACGGCCGCCGTTGACCCTGCGGGTGAATCGCCAGCGCAGTGATCGGTCGGCCTACCTGGAGCGCCTGGCCGCCGCCGGGCACGAGGCGCAGGCCCACCCGGCCGCTCCCGACGGCGTGGTGGTCAGCGACCCGGTCCCCGTCGACAGCCTGCCCGGGTTTGGCGACGGCCTGGTGTCGGTCCAGGACGCGGCCGGCCAGCAGGCCGCGGCGCTGCTCGCTCCGGAACCGGGCCACCGTGTTCTGGACTTGTGCGCCGCGCCGGGGGGCAAGACGTGCCATATCCTGGAAACCGAGCCGACCGTCGCTGTGGTGGCCCTGGACCACGAGGCCGGCCGCCTGGAGCGCGTGCGCGAGAACCTGACGCGTCTCGGGCTGGACGCGGAGCTGGTGGCTGGTGACGGGACACGGCCGGCGGACTGGTGGGACGGCCAGCCGTTCGACCGTGTGCTGCTGGATGCGCCGTGCTCGGCGACAGGTGTCATCCGCCGGCATCCGGATATCAAGTTGTTGCGTCAGCCGGACGACATCGCCGCGCTGCAGGCAACGCAGCGGCGACTCCTGGACGCAGCCTGGTCGGTTCTGGCCCCGGGCGGTATCCTCGTTTACGCGACATGTTCCGTGTTGGCTCAGGAGAACGACGGGGTCATCGATGACTGGCGCGGCGTCGCCGGCGAGCCGGCACCGGACGAGTTGCCGGTTTCCTGGGGGCGAGCCGCGGACTTTGGGCGCCAGATCCTTACCGGGGAAACCGGCATGGACGGCTTTTATTATGCGCGTCTGGTCAAACCATGCGACGGCTGACGGGACAAGGGGCGACAACCGGACACCCGGTGCGCGTTATGGTGCTGCTGCTCCTGATGCTGGCAGCGACCGTAGCGGCGGCGGAGGAACCCGGTATTGCTCTCAATCGTGCCGATGTCAGCGTGGATGGGGGCGGCATCTACTTCGACGCGCACTACGAGGTGGCGCTGAGCCGCGAGGCGGATCAGGCCCTGCGCAGCGGGGTTCCCCTCGTGCTGGCGACGGCGACGCGCGTCGTGCGGCCGCGCTGGTGGTGGTGGGATGCCGAAATCCAGGGCAACGAGGTCCGCAAGGAACTGCGCTATCACGCCCTGTCGCGGCGGTACGTGGTGGTGGACCAGCGCAGCGGCGACAAGCGCACCTTCTTCCGCCGCGCGGCGGCCCTGGATGCCTGGTCGAGCATCGACCGCCACCGCGTCATCGACCGCGCGAGCATGAGCAGTGACGGTGGCTATCTCCTGGAGGCGCGGGCGCGACTGGATCTGGACGCGCTGCCCTACCCCCTGCGCACGGTTGCCCAGGTATCTCCGGACTGGCGACTCACCAGCGACTGGCAGTCATGGCCCCTGGACGGTTGACCACACGCTTGCGCCGGCCGTGGTTGGGCACCGCGTTCCGCGTTGCCCTGTGCCTGATGCTGCTGGGCTCGCTGTATCTGCTGAGCCTGGCGACCCGCCGTTCGGAACTCTTCGGCGAGCTCTATCCCTGGTTGCTGGTGATCAACAGCCTGGCGCTGGTGGCGCTGATCCTGTTCATCGCCTACAACATCTGGACTTTGCTCGCCCAGCGCCGGCGCGGCCAGCCGGGCAGTCGGCTGACCGTGCGGCTGGTAACCATGTTCGTGGTCCTGGCCGTGGTGCCGGTGAGCGTTGTCTACTACTTCTCCATCCAGTTCCTGGATCGCGGTGTGGACGCCTGGTTCGACGAGCGCAGCGAGGAGCAGGCGCTGGAGGCGGCGCTGGAGTTGTCCCAGGCGTCGTTCGATGCGCGCAAGCGCGAGCTCCTGAGCCGCACGCGGGACGCCGCGGAAGACCTCAGCGGCGTCGCCGAAACGCTTTTGCCCATGGAGCTCGAGCGGGTGCGCCAGCGTGTCAGCGCGGCCGAGGCCACCGTCATGCGCTCCGGCGGCCGGGTGCTCGCCACCACGAGCCGGGAGCCCGACAGCAGTATCATGCCCCACCGCCCCGAGGAGGACGTGCTGCTCCAGGTGCGCTCGGGACGCCCCTACGTGGGGCTGGACCCCATTGGTGACGCCGGCCTGCACATCCGTGTCCTCGTCCCGGCGCCCGGAGCCCAGGCGGCCCCGGACGCGCGCATTCTGCAGACCTTGTTCCCGGTCTCGCCGCGGCTCGACCAGCTGGCCGACCGGGTCGAGTCCGCGTATGCCAACTACCAGGAAGTCAGCTATCTCAGCCGGCCGCTCAAGGACACCTTCACCGTGACCCTGTCCCTGGTGCTTCTGCTCACCCTGCTGTTCGCAGTGTGGTCGGCGTTCTATGCCGCGCGGCGTCTGGTCGAGCCGGTGCGTTCCCTGGCCGAGGGGACCGCGGCGGTGGCGGCGGGTGATTACGGCCGCCAGCTGGCACCGGCGGGTACCGACGAGCTCGGTTTCCTGGTGCGTTCGTTCAACGACATGAGCCGGCGCGTGGCCCAGGCGCGCGACGAGGCCAAGCGCAGCCAGGCCCAGGTCGAGAGCCAGCGCGCCTATCTGGAAACCGTGCTGGCGCGTCTGTCCTCGGGCGTGCTGGCCCTGGATACCGAGAGCAACATCCGCACCTGGAATCATGCGGCGGATCAAATCTTCGGTTTCAGTCTGCGGCCGTACAGCGGCAAGCCGCTGCGCAACATGACCGAGCAGGCGCCGTATATGGAGCCGCTGCTGGCGGCGATCGAACGCCATCTCCCGGATGCGGCCCCGGAATGGCACGAACAGGTGCACCTGTTCGGACCCCAGGGCCGGCAAGTACTGACCTGCAGCGGGGCATCCCTGGCCGGGGGCGCCGGCAACGCCGGTCACGTGATCGTGGTCGAGGATGTGACCACGCTGATCCAGGCCCAGCGCGACGCCGCCTGGGGTGAGGTCGCTCGGCGCCTGGCCCACGAGATCAAGAATCCGCTCACCCCCATCCAGCTGGCGGCCGAGCGCCTGCGCCGTCGCCTGGAACCGAGCCTGGAGGGCCGCGACAGCGAGGTGCTGGAGCGCTCCACCGAGACCATCGTCCAGCAGGTCGCTTCCATGAAGGCCATGGTCAACGCCTTTAACGAATACGCCCGGCCGCCGCGCCTGGACCTGGCGCTGGTGGATTGCAACGACCTGGTGCGCGAGGTGGCGGAACTCTACGGCGGCAGCGACAATGGCCCCCGCGTTGCCCTGGACCTGGATGACGCGCTGCCCGGTGTCATGGCGGACGGTGGGCGGTTGCGCCAGCTACTCCACAACCTGGTGAAAAACGCCATGGAGGCGACCCCGGAGGGGCAAGCCTGCGAACTGATCCTGCGCACGCGCTTTGTCGATGATCGCAGTTTCCGTGGCATCGAGATCCAGGTCCGTGACTGTGGTCCCGGGTTTGCCGAGAGCGTGATGGACAACTTGTTCGAGCCGTATGTCACCACCAAGACCAAGGGAACCGGCTTAGGCATGGCCATTGTCAAGAAGATCGCCGAGGAGCATCAGGGCAGCATTGCGGTCGAGAACACCGCCGAGGGGGCGTGCGTGACACTGCGCCTGCCGGTGCCGGAGCCCGTCGCCCTGGAAGCGCCGAGGGAGAAGCGATCATGACCGCGTCCAGCATTCTGGTGGTCGACGACGAAGCGGACATCCGCAGCCTGGTGGGCGACATCCTGGAAGATGAGGGTTACCAGGTGCGGCTGGCAGCGGACGCCAGGGAGGCGCGCCAGGCCCTGCGCGAGCGTCGCCCCGACCTGATCCTGCTGGATATCTGGATGCCGGATACCGACGGCATCACCCTGCTCAAGGAGTGGTCCGAGGGCGGCCTGCCATGCCCGGTTGTCATCATCTCCGGCCACGGCAACGTCGAGTCGGCCGTCGAGGCCACCCACCTGGGCGCCTACGACTTTCTGGAAAAGCCGCTGTCCCTGGAGAAACTCCTGCTGGTGGTGGGGCGCGCCCTGGAGGCGGACCGGCTGGAACGGGAAAACCGGGGCCTGCGGGCGCAAAGCGAGGGCCCGGTCGAGCCCGTGGGCGACAGCGAGGTGATGGCCAACCTGCGGGACAGCGCCCGGCGCATCGCCAACCACCACACCTGGGTCCTGCTCACCGGTGAACCCGGCAGCGGCAAGCGCAACTTCGCGCGCTACCTGCATGCCCACAGCCCGCGGCGGGATGCCCCGTTCGTGGGCGTCGCCGCCGGTACCCTGGCCGGCGGCACGACGGCGGCCCAGGAGCTGTTCGGCAGCGAACAGGACGGCCACGTGGCGTACGGTCGCCTGGAGCAGGCGAACAACGGCACGCTCTTTATCGACGAAATCGCCGACCTCGACATGAACGCCCAGGTGCGTCTGCTCAGCGCCCTCACGGATCAGCAGTTCCACCGCCTGGGCGGCACCGACCCGGTGGCCGTGGACGTGCGCATTCTCGCGGCCACGCGCACGGACCTGGCCGGGGAGGTGCGCGAGGGGCGCTTCCGAGAGGACCTCTACTATCAGCTCAACGTGGTCCCCTTGCGTATCCCGCCGCTGCGTGAACATCCGGAGGACATCCCGCAGCTGCTGGAACTGTACCTGGCCCATTACAGCGCGACCGAGAACCTGCCGCGCCGTACCTTCAGCGAGGCCGCGCTGGAGCGCTTGCGTGCCTACCACTGGCCGGGTAACGTTCGCGAACTCAAGAACCTGGTGCAGCGACTACTGATTCTCGGCGACGGCGGCTCCATCGGAGCCTCGGAGGTGGCGGCGGCACTCGGGGATGATCCCGGACCCCTGGTGGACCCGGCCGCAATGTCCCTGGATCAGCCGCTGCGCGACGCGCGCGAGGATTTCGAGCGCCTGTACCTGCAGCATCAGCTCCGCGAGGTCGGTGGCAGCGTCGGCGAGCTGGCCAAGCGGGCGGGCATGGAGCGTACGCACCTGTACCGCAAGTTGCGTGCACTGGGGGTCGATCCCCACGACTTCTAACGCGTTGTCATGGCGTGGCTCGGGGCGCACACAGCGACGCTGACGGCGTAGGATGGAGACCACACTGGCCGCTGATGCGCGGCCGCGTTGTTCCGGATCGGCCAGCCACTCGCCGCGCGAACGGGAGCCCAGTCAGCCTTGAAGATTATTATCCTGGGAGCGGGCCAGGTCGGCAGCTCCCTTGCCCAGAATCTGGCCAGCGAGGCCAACGACGTCACGCTGGTGGATACCGACAGCGCCCGCCTGCAGGATCTCCAGGATCGCCTGGATCTGCGCACGATCACCGGCTGCGCCACGTATCCGGCAGTGCTGAGCGGCGCCGGAGCCGACGACGCCGACCTGATGATCGCCGTCACCAACAGCGACGAGGCGAACATGGTCGCCTGTCAGGTGGGCTATACCCTGTTTCACACGCCCACGCGCATCGCCCGGGTGCGCGCCCCCGAGTACCTGGCGCACCCGCAGTTGTTCGCCCCGGACGCCCTGCCGGTGGACGTGCTCATCAGCCCGGAGCAACTGGTCACCCAGTACGTCAAGCGCCTCATGGAGCATCCCGGCGCCCTGCAGGTTCTGGATTTTGCCGGGGGGAAGGTGCGCATGGTGGCGGTGCGCGCCTACTACGGGGGGCCGCTGGTCGGCCAGGAGCTGCGCGCCCTGCGCGAGCACATGCCCCGGGTTCAGACGCGGGTCGCCGCGCTGTTTCGGCGCGGCAAGGCGATCATACCCGAGGGCGACACGGTCATCGAGGCCGGCGACGAGGTCTTCTTCCTGGCCGCCCGCAAGAACATCCGCGCGGTCATGGGCGAGCTGCGAAAGCTCGACAAGCCCGTCAAGCGCATCATCATCGCCGGCGGCGGCAACATCGGCAAGCGCCTGGCGCAGGCCCTGGAGACGCGCTACCAGGTCAAGATCATCGAACGCTCGCCCAAACGCGCGCGCGCCATCTCCGAAGAACTCAACCGCTCCATCGTGCTCCTGGGCGACGCCGCCGACGAGGAACTGTTGCTCGAGGAGAATATCGAAAACACCGACATTTTCTGCGCCCTGACCAACGACGACGAGGCCAACATCCTCTCGGGCATGCTGGCCAAGCGGCGCGGCGCGCGCATGGTGATGTCGCTGATCAACCGGCCGGCCTATGTGGACCTGGTGCAGGGCAGCGAGGACATCGACATCGCCATCTCGCCGCAGCAGGCCACCATCGGAACCCTGC
>JAWOFB010000064.1:0-3964 GCA_046482445.1 Ectothiorhodospiraceae bacterium
CTGGAAGTGCCAATCTTCGTGTTAGGGGTAACTGTCGAGGTCTCTTCCAACTTGTCGGGAGCCGGGGTGCACCCGCTGAGGTCACCGGTATGTTTTGTCCGCCCTAGCTACTGTTGTCTTCTCCCGCCAAGAGATGGCTCATCAGATCCGGAAGGCCTTCGGATGGCATTCCTTTCAGGGCGGCGTCGACATCAAACGAGAAGGCATGGGAACTGATCCAGTACGCTGCCTGGTCTCGTCGATCTCGTGAGTTGCAAGCGCACAGCAGACAGCGATCACTTCCGGCTGTGGAGGATGTAGCCGATAGCCGTTGATCCAAAGAAGCATTCGGGTCGCAGCGTAAGCGGTGCGCTTATTCCCATTGTGGAAAGGGTGATTCTGTATCAGCCGTGACAACAAGATCGCGGCGAGCAGGAACATGTCGTCTGTCTGCTCATAGAACCTGACCACAGAGGGTGCGCGCTGAGCACTCTCGAGGGAGCCTTGGCTATGGACGTCAGCTGTTCCCTGCGGGGTGTACTGTCTTATGACGACCTGGTTGATCATCGCCAAGTCGTCGCAGTCCAGCCACCGAATGCCTTCGCTATCCTGTACCAAGTGAGCCTGGGCGGTCAGGGTCAGACTTTGGAAAGCTTCCGCAGGGTGTCGTCCTCGTGGTGGAGCGTGTCCACCAAGGCCTTCTGGACGATTTCATGATGTTCGCCATGGCAGGGACGCGACTTGGAGACCTGATGCCGCTCCCGGAGACGCAACTCGAGCTTGTGATAGTCGTTCTGGCGGCGAGCGGTCATCGCATTCACCCGTTCAAAAACGCCGTGCGTTCACGGCGCTCCAACCCTGTTTATCAGCCAACAGGTTCAAGATGAGGTTAGACCGTAACGCTGTCAACGATTCGTTGATGCGGGAAGGTTGGAAGCTGCGTCGCGATCGGCACGCCGGCAGCGTACCCGCTGGAGGGTCCTGCGGCATGCGCATTGTAGCCGCGACGTTCAGCCTGGATTCGGGCCGAACGCTTTGACGGAGGCATGGCCGGCCCGTCCGGCCACGAACCACGCCGTTGTGGTTCGCGCCGGCACGGCTGCGTCGGTCAGAACCGGACGTGAAAGCCGAGGTTCGCGCCGTATAAGTCGATGTCGGATTTGGTCAGATATCGGATGGCGTCGGCGGTCACCGCTACACTGTCGTTTCCGTATAAATCCACACCGACGCCGAAGCTGACACCAGTCTCCCCGTCCGTTGCCTCGATGTCGGCTGCTTTGGCCGTTGCATCACCGTGTGTACCGCCGAGAAGCCCGTACAATGCCCAGTCCTGATCTTGGAGGAAATTCCACCTGGCGAACACGCTATACGCCTCGTCCACCTCGATTTCGGCATCGACGGACGTTCCCTTGACGCTGGCCGAGTCGTCGCCGGTGGTCAAAGCCCGCGCCTCCAGGCCGAATTCGTCTGTGAACATGTGGCCCACCTTCAGGTAGAACCCGCCCAGTTGGGCATTCGATGACAATCCGTCGGCATCGAATACGACGATGGAGCCACCGCCACCCACGTACGTGTACGGGGCGCCCTACACCGCGAAGGCCGCGGTAGGTGCGAGTAGCGGGAGGATGAATGCGAGCTTTTTCATGGTCCTTCTCCTGTAAGGGAATCCGCAGCGGGAGAATGCCGCAGCCGTTGGCATAAGGAAACCGATTTCGTTTTATTGCGACGCCATGCCCCGCAGCGGCGTGGCATATGGAACGAACAGCGGGTGTCTTGGTTGGCCCCGGGCAGTGATGCCCAGGCAGCGCAGCCGGCAGCCGTGCTCGAGCAGCAAACGCGCAAACCGCGGCCCGCGCTCGCCCAGCAGTCCGTGATTGCCCCAGCCGCAGATCACGTGATCCGCACGTGTCGCCGCCTCCAGGATGACGCCGTCATTGTCTGGCCCGACCGGATCCGGGTGGCGGTAGAGCTCCCGCGGCCGGGTCGCCCGCAGCGCGAACAGGTTCACCACCACCAGCGCGCCATACCCCCAGCGCGCGCTGCGCCGCTGACAGCGCTCGATGGTCGCGTCGTTGACTGTGGCATCCGCCGTGCTCGGGTTGAGCAACAGCCAGACCGCTACCGGCCCGGCGTCCCACCGACGCCACAGCCGGTAGCGATAACGCCCGCAGGGCGAGAAATCGGCGCCGGTATCGCACCAGCGACAGATCGCTGGTGTTCTGGATGCCATAGCGGAAGACATGAAAAGCGTACCCGCCTACGATTCCTCAGGCCCCGTGGGTCGATGCGGATGCACCCCTCGGAGAAAGTCGCACCCCTCACCAAGCTTGAGCATCTGCGGCCACGACGCAACGATCATTCGGAACTGTGCATCGATCGCGACGACGTCCAGCGGCAGACATCGGTCTTCGAAGAGGCAGATAGCTTGTTGTGACGGATGCGACGTTGCCAAAGAGGAGCAAGATGGCGCTGGGGTCGTTCAACCGTGGGCGCGTCTACTCCTCAACGACCCGACCCCGATAGACTTTACGCGGGCGGCGGGTTTCAGCGCTTCTCTCCTGTCGCGGTCGGTCAGGTTCGAACGCCCCGGGCAGGGGAATGCCGCGCTCTGAGAGGAATGCCCGTTCCTCGGGCGTCATGATGTAGACCAACTCCTCGAAGACGGACTGGACCTCCGGGTTTTGGTGATTGGATGCATGATGCACCAACTGCAGAATCTCGGTCTCGTCAGACATCGAGGTGCGGCTTCCTTCCATCTTGCAGACCATTCTCGCCAGCCGAGCAATGGTCAGACGCACCTGGAAAGAGAAGTCGATGTGGCTCTGCATAAGTCCTCCCTTACGTCAATGCAGCGCTTTCCATGGCGAGATGGCAACGCTGAAGTTTACGGCCGACAACGCCCCGGTTTTGCACCAAATGGGTGCGTTGAGTCCGCGTCGTCGTGCAGCGACAGTGCGACCGCTCGTGGCAGCGCCACGGGACGCACCCCCTGGGTCGCTCCCATGTCTCCTCGTGAGCAAAAAACGAACCAGGGTTCATCCTGTTCTGGTGGAGTTGAGGCTGTCGGCTTCGAGACAGTCCTGGATTGTCACCGCCTCAGGCGGGATCGGGCGTCGAATGGGCGCTGGGGCATCCGCCGTGCTCGGGTTGAGGATCAGCCAGACCGCCGCCAGCCCGGCTTCCAGGCGCCGCCAGAGCCGGTAGCGATAATGCCCGCACGGCGAGAAATCGGCACCGGTATCGCAGACCGCAGGCTCTAAGTTCCGCTCCCCAGCGAAAAGCCCAGTCATTGCAACGCGGACCTCCCGCTGCGTCCGGCCCGTTGTGACGTGTTCCGCACAACGGCTTCAGTCGCCACTGGCCGACTCCACAGGCTGTGTATCATGGGCCCCGAGCAAGCCCGCAACGCCCGAGCGAGGAACCCCCTTGAACACCGACAACCACTCCCAGACCGCTGCGTTCATCTGGCAGGTCGCGGATCTCCTGCGTGGTGATCTCAAGCAGTCCCAGTACGGGCGGGTGATCCTGCCGTTTACGCTGCTGCGCCGGCTGGAGTGCGTGCTCGAACCCACCAAGGCGCAGGTGCTCGAGGCCGCCCGGGAGCATGCCAACAAGCCCGACGGCGTGCGCGAGCGCTTCACGCCGAGGGACGTGGTACACCTCACCACCTCCCTGGTGCTCACGGGTAAGGAGGACAAGCTCAAGCCCCACAGCATCGTCACCGTCTACGACCCCACCTGCGGCACCGGCGCCATCAAGCCGACGATCGAGGAGCTGTCGGCGTGACCGACGTCGTTATATACGAGACCACGGCGGGATCCGTCGAGGTTCGGCTGGAGCACGAGACGGTCTGGCTGCGGCAGGAACAGCTCGCCGAGCTGTTCGGCCGGGATCGTACGGTGATCGGGCGTCATATCCGCAATGTCTTCAAGGAGGGTGAGCTGGATGAAGTGACCAATGTGCAAAATATGCACATTCCTTCATC
>JAWOFB010000114.1:0-5438 GCA_046482445.1 Ectothiorhodospiraceae bacterium
GGCAGCCATGGCGCAGCAGCAGGCGCGCGCGGAAGACCAGGCCGAGGGCGAGCGTACCCAGTGGGTGACGTTCTCGCTCGAGGACGAGATCTACGGCATCGATGTCATGCGGGTCCAGGAGGTCCTGCCCCTGAGCGAGATCGCACCCGTTCCCGGGGCGCCCCCGTATGTGCTGGGGATTATCAACCTGCGCGGCAACGTCGTGACCGTGATCGATACCCGCATGCGTTTCGGCCTCCCGCCCCGGGAGCCGGACAAGGCCAGCCGGATCGTGGTCATCGAGGCGGGTGACCAGGTGGCCGGTATCCTGGTGGACAGCGTGGCCGAAGTGATCAACGTGAGCGAGTCCGAGGTGGACACCGCGCCCAACGTGGGTAACGAGGAGTCCAGCCGGTATATCCACGGCGTCGTCAGCCGGGGTGAGCAGCTCCTGATCCTGGTGGACGTGGACAAGCTGCTCAGTCGCGAGGAATGGGAAGAGGTCTCTTCCCTCTAATATGGCGCTGGCCCCGTCCATCGCGGTGATTGCCCTGGTGCTGGCGGCGCTGGCAGTGCTGGTTGCCTTGGCATCGCTGCGCCGAGCCAGCCGTAGCGATGCACGACTGGCGGCGCTGCAACAGGATCGTCGGCGGCTGCTGGAGACCATCGAGGGCCTGTCCTCGGGGGCGGTCACCCAGGGCGAGCGCATCGCACGGCTGGAGCAGGAGCTGCAGCGGCTCAAGGAGCGGCTGAGCATGCTCGGCTCGCGCGAGAGCGGCAGTGAAGCCTTCGAGCAGGCCATCCGCATGGCCCGCACCGGCAAGTCCTCGGACGAGATCGCCAGCACCTGCGGCTTGAGTCGGGTGGAGGCGGATCTGGTGGTGCTCATCCACCAGGAAGGCGGTCGTCACTAACCGCGCCCCGCATCCCCGGGTACCTTGCCCTTGAGCAGGTAGGCGAACGCGATCACTTCCGCCACCACGCGGTAGAGCCGTTCCGGGATCTCCTCGTCGACATCCAGCTGTGACAGCATTCGTGCCAGGGTACGGTCCTCGTGCAGCGGCACGTCGTGGTCCTGTGCCAGGGCGACAATGGCGTCCGCCAGGGCGTCGGCCCCCTTGGCGCTGACCCGCGGCGCCCCTTCGCCGTCGTACTCCAGGGCTATGGCCAACCGGTGCCGGGTGCTGTCAGGCGCGCTCATGAATGACTCCTTGCCACGATGTCCCCGGGCCACTGCTCTCGGGCTCCGGCGGGCGACCCTCGGCGCAGGTCAGACTGGCGACCCGCAGCCCCAGGTCCTGGAAGCGTTGCTCCAATGTCTCCAGGTGGCCCTCCAGGAACCGCACCGTTGCCGGTTCTTCCGCCCACCAGGTCGCCGCGACCGCGTCGCCCGAGAGGTGGATGGCCGCGTGCATGGGTCCCAGTCGTTCAAAGTGGAAACTGACCATCACGCGCCAGGTGCGCTCTCCGGATTCGGCGCCCTCGCCATCGCCGCCACCCGATTCCAGGCGGAACTGCAACAGATCCACCTGCTGCTCGTCGCGGACCGGTAACTCGAAGAACAGGGCCAGCGGCTCGCCGCTGAGCAGGGCCACCTGGCTGAGCTGGGTGCGTGCCAGCGCACCGTCGGCCTGCCGTGACAGGTCCGCCAGCGCCTCCGCTACGGTGTTCAGGTTGGCCAGGGTGGCCTGCTGCGGTGCCGGCGGCGGAGTCGCGCGCGCCTGGGTCCCTGGCAGTGACGGCATTTCGCGGTTGCCGCCCGGGGCCGGGCGCGCATCCAGCGAGCGCGTGATCTGGTTGAGCAGGTTGGCCAGCTGCAGTTTCTGGTCCGAGCGGGCCGCACCCGGGTTGTCCCGGCCGGCGGCAATGCCGGCAAGTCGTTGCTCCAGTTGCAGGCCGTTGTCGGCAACCGCTTGCCGCAGCCCGTCGGGCCGGCTGACCTGGATGCGGTCGGGGAGGGCCTGCCAAAGCTGGCGCAGCGCCTGCTGCACGGGCTCCGGGAGACTGCGTACGGTCTCCGGGCTGCTGGCGGCCCGGGCGACGTTGGCGAGCAGGCCCGAGGGGTCGCCCTGGCGGCTCATCAGACCACGCATGGCCTCGGTGGCGGGCTGACTACGCTCCGGCGCCAGAATTCGCAACGCCAGGCTGTCGGAATTTTGACGAACCACCTGGACCTGCAGGCGGTCACCGGCCTGGATCGGTTGATCGGTCCGCGCCTGCACGACCTGCCGTCCCAGCTGCAGCTCCAGGCCGCCGTCCCGCGCGGCCGAGCGCGCCACTGCGGTCAGTGTCTGGCCCGCTTCCAGGCTGCGAGCCGCTCCCGGCGGCGGCTCCGGGACACGCAACAGGGCGCCGACAGTGGTCGCAGGGGCGGGTGACAGCATGGCTCGCTCGCGCGGGGAAACTTTTTCGAGCATAGCAGCCAGACCGGGGCCACGGCAGTGAGGAATGCCTGGCACGGCTTTCGCATCCGAGGGGTATCGGTTCACCACGAGAGGCTCGAGCAGATGCCACAGCACCTTGACTCACTGGCGCAGGGTTCCCAAGACGAACGCAACGTGGTGCCGCTGGGCGCCGAGCAACAAGTGCCCGTGGAAGACGCCTGGCGTCTGATTTCCCGGCTCATGGGCCACCTGGAACTCGAGCCGCTGATCCATGCCTTCTTCGAGGAGACCGGCCGGGCTTTCGACTGTGCCGGGGTCACCTATACGCCGCCGGAGGGTGGCGGCCAGGCCGTGGTGGCCGGTGAGCAAACCGACTGCCGCGCGCGCTACGGCCTCAATATCAATGGCGAGGACCTCGGTGTGGTGTGGCTCTACGGCCACCGGCCCATGGGCGCGGCGGAGCTGGCGCGGGCCGAGCAGGGCATCGGGCTCCTGGTGACGCCGCTGCGCAACGCCCTGCGCCACGAGGCCGCCCTGTGCGCCGCGCGCACCGACCCGCTGACCGGGCTGCTCAACCGCTCCACCATGCACGCGAGCCTGGTTCGGGAAGTCGGGCTGGCGCGGCGGTACAACGAGTCCATGTGCCTTCTGGCCATGGATCTGGATGACTTCAAGATCGTCAACGACACTTTCGGGCATCCGGCCGGCGATCAGGCGCTGCGCGATCTGGCGGATGTCCTGCGGCGCTGCTGCCGGGAGAGTGATCTGGCCTTCCGTGTGGGGGGCGACGAGTTCGTGGTGGCGCTGAGCCATACCAACATCGCCGGAGCGGGGCTGCTCGCGGAGCGGTTGCGACGGGCCGTGGCGGCACGGGTATTTGAATACGAGGGCCAGCCGTTGCCCGTGCAGGTGAGTATCGGGGTCACGGCCCTGCAAGAGCACGATTCCACGGACGATCTGCTGCGCCGCGTGGACGATGCCCTGCTACGGGCCAAGGGGTCCGGCCGCAACCAGGTCCTCTACGTGTGACCAGCCGGCGCCCGCCGTTACTCGGTCAGCCCACCCAGGCGGCGCACCCAGGGGTTGGCGTCGCGGAGGGCCTCGGGCAGGTCGTCACGGCGTTGCTGGGCCGCCTCGCGGGAGCTCTCAGCGCCGGTGACCACCACATACCAGTCGCGGCCGTCGCGGTTGGTGCGCAGCAAGTGGAGATTCGCCGCTTCCGCGTGCTCGGCCATCCAGTCGAGAATGGTGCCGCCGCTGTAAGCGCCCACAAGCTGGATGGTCCAGCGATCCGCCGATTGATCCGCCGCCCAGGCCTCTCCGGCGTTGAGCGTCTCCGCCAGGGGTGATTGGTCGTCGCCGTCCGGTGGTGGCTCCGAGGCCGGTTCGGACGTTGCGTTGTCGTCGTCGCTGCCGGGCTCCTGGTCCGCCCCGTCCGGCGCGGGAGCGTTATCGTTGTCCGACTCAGCGGGTGCGATGTAGCTGTCTTCGTCGTCTGCCGGGTCGGATTCCGCAGTGTCGGTGGTGTCCTCCCGGGACGCGTCATCACGGCTGTCGTCGTCGCCTTCATCCAGATCCAGGGCTGCGTCGGCGCCCAGCCGCGCAAACTCGTTGTCGCCGTCGGTTTCGTCGTCGACGCGCACGGAGTTGGTTTGTTGCGTCAACGGCGGTTCCGATGACGGGGTGAGGGCGTCATCGCTGTCGTCATTTGCTGAATCGGACTCAGGTGCGTCCGTTTGCTCGGCGTCCTTATCGTCCGCGTCTTCCGCCGGCGTCACCTGCGTCTCCGCCAGGGTCTCGCCCGCCGACGGATCGTCGGGCGGACCTTGCTGGAACCACACCAGGGCGGCAACCAGGGCGGCAAGTCCGGCGCCGATGACCACCAGGGTGGTTGGTGATCGCGCCCGGCGCAGCAACCCTGTGGGGCGGTCACCGCGCCGGGTTGCCGCCGCGCCGGGCCCGGCCAGCTGACGGCGTGCCTGCTGCAGAATCCCGCCCGGGCGTCCGCCACTCGCCTCGTGGATCGCTTCTACGTCCAGATCGTCCAGCAAGCGCTCGACGTCGTGCCCCTCCGCGCGCAGGGCCTGGTCCAGAAAGGCCCGGGTTCCCGCCAGATGAAAACCGTGGAGCGGGACGCGCACGGCGTTGTGTCCGGCATCGGCGATACGCAGGTTCAGCCGCACCGAGCCCACCAGCAGGAGCCCCAGGGGGTGGCCTTCCTCCGTGCTGGTCTCCTCGCGGAAACTCAGCAGATCCGCCAGCAATTCGTTCTCGACCGTGTCGGCATCGTCAATGGCGAGCACCGGCATGGCACCACCCCGGGTCAGGGCCACGACCCGCTCGATGGCGTGCTGGCGGACGCGGCCCGGTGTCTCCGAGGGCGCTGCCGGGAGCTGCAGGTTCTCCAGCAGGCCCACCAGGATCTCGGTCAGGGTCAGTCCGGGCTCGGCCTGGATGGCGTGGATATGCAGGCCATGGTCATCGCGTGACAGCAGGCGACGCAGCAGGTGCGTTCGCCCCGCGCCGGGATCACCTTCCAGAATGACCACCTGCTCACCCAGCTGCAGATGCTGGATGAGCAGGTTGCTGCGCGCCTCCCGCTCGCTGTCCGCGTAGTGAAAGGAGTTGCGTAGCGTCCCGCCTGTCTGCGCCGCGCCCGAGTGCTCCGTCATGGACCTGATCCTCAATCCGCAACCGTGCCGGATTGTATCAGTTGACACCCCGGGGGGCCGCTCGTATCATTCGCGCCATCTCAGCGGAGCTGGGTCAGCGTCCCCATCGTCTAGAGGCCTAGGACACTGCCCTTTCACGGCAGTAACAGGGGTTCGAATCCCCTTGGGGACGCCACTTCCTTTTTCCTTCCAGCGTAGTGTCCGGCTCTTCTCGTTTCGTCAGTCTGCGCCGGCCGGCGTCGGCTTCCCGCCCTGACCGTCAACCCTTGAAAGCGGATACCCGTGAATACCTCCAGCCGCACCATGACTTTTCGCGTCGAGTAAGATGGTATAACGTAACTTCTAGGCTTCAGGCCGTTTGGTTGCGGAGAAGCAAATCGCGCTTGCGTTCGAATGGGAGAAC
>JAWOFB010000203.1:0-2591 GCA_046482445.1 Ectothiorhodospiraceae bacterium
GGCCGGCGAGATGTGGTCGGTGGTGATCGAGTCGCCCACGTAGACCAGGCAGCGGGCACCACTGATTTGCGGCACCCCCGGCTCCTCCATGGTCATACCCTCGAAATAGGGCGGGTTCGCGATGTAGGTGGAGTCCGGCCAGTCGTAAATCTCGCCTTCGGGGACGCTGATGCCGCGCCAGTTCTCGTCACCGGCGAACACGTCCGCGTAGCGCTCGCGGAACATGCCACTGTCCAGGCACTCCGCCACGGTCTCAGCGACCTCTTGCTGGCTCGGCCACAGGTCGCGCAGGTAGACGTCTTCGCCGTTGAGGTCTTTGCCCAGGGGTTCCCGCGTGAGGTCCACCGTCATCGTGCCGGCCAGGGCGTAAGCCACGACCAGCGGCGGTGACGCCAGCCAGTTTGTCTGTACCTCGGGATGGACACGCCCTTCGAAGTTACGGTTGCCCGACAACACCGAGGAGACCATCAGATTGCCTTCACGGATCGCCTCGGAGACATCCTCGGGCAGCGGGCCGGAGTTGCCGATACACGTGGTGCAACCGAAGCCAGCGACCTGGAAACCCAACTCGTCGAGGTAGTGCTGGAGGCCGGCCTTTTGCAGGTAGGCCGGTACCACCTGGGAGCCCGGAGCGAACGAGGTCTTGACCCAGGGCTGGCTTCCCAGTCCGCGCTCGCGAGCCCGTTTCGCAACCAGGGCGGCGGCAACGAGGACATCCGGGTTGGAGGTGTTGGTGCAGCTGGTGATCGCGGCGATGACCACGGCCCCGTGCTTGAGCATGGTCTTCTGACCGTTGAGCTCCACCTCAACCGCGCCTTTCTCCAGATCCACACCGGTACCGGCGATAGCGGCGTCGCCGCCTTCGCCGAGGAAGCGATCCTCGTCCGGATTGTGATGCTGGTCCAGGAAGTCTTCCAGCGTTTCCATGAACGTATTCTTGGCGCTGCCCAGGGACACCCGATCCTGCGGTCGCTTGGGACCAGCCAGACTCGGCTCGACGTCCGAGAGGTCGAGTTCCAGCACGTCGGTGTACTCGGCATCGCGGTCGCCGTCGGTGCGCCACATGCCCTGCTCGCGTGCGTAGGCCTCGACCAGTTCGATCTGTTCCTGGCTGCGGCCGGTGAGTTCGAGATAGCGCAGGGTCTGGTTATCGATGGGGAAAATACCGCACGTGGCGCCGTATTCCGGGGCCATGTTGGCGATGGTGGCGCGGTCGGCCACCGGCATGTTGGACAGCCCGTCCCCGAAGAATTCCACGAATTTGCCCACGACGCCCTTCTGGCGAAGCATCTGGGTGACGGTGAGAACCAGGTCCGTAGCCGTTGCGCCCTCGGGCAGCTTACCCTTCATGCGAAAGCCCACGACCTGGGGAATCAGCATGCTGATGGGCTGGCCAAGCATGGCGGCTTCGGCCTCGATGCCGCCAACCCCCCAGCCGAGGACGCCGAGACCGTTGATCATGGTGGTATGGGAGTCGGTGCCGACGAGCGTGTCCGGATAGACGCGGTTGACGCCATCATCGCCTTTCTTGCAGAAGGCCACTTCCGCCAGGTATTCCAGGTTGACCTGATGAACAATGCCCGTGCCCGGTGGCACCACACGGAAGTTCGACAGCGCGTTCTGTCCCCAGCGCAGGAACTGGTAGCGCTCGCGGTTGCGGTGGTACTCCATTTCGATGTTGCGCTGGAGCGCGTTCGCCGTGCCGAAATGGTCCACCATCACCGAGTGGTCGATTACCAGGTCTGCCTGTTCCAGCGGGTTGATGCGCTTGGGATCACCCCCGAGGCGTTGCATGGCATCGCGCATGGCCGCCAGGTCGACCACCGCCGGCACGCCGGTGAAGTCCTGCATCAGAACACGGGCGGGGGTGAAGCCGATCTCCGTGTCCGGCTTGGACTTCGGGTCCCATTGCGCCAGCGCCTCAATACTCTCGCGCGTGGTGTTGACGCCGTCCTCCTTACGCAGAAGGTTCTCCAGCAACACCTTGAGAGAGAAGGGCAGCCGGTCCAGATCGTAGCGGTCAGCGAGGGCCTTGAGTCGGTAAATCTCGTACGACTGGCCGCCAACTTCCAGTGTCGAGCGCGCGTTAAAACTGTCTTGCATGATGCCTCCGAGGGTGTACCGGTTGGCGGCCCTGATTTCGGAACCCGCCCCAGCGGCATCGCGGGGGACCTGTTGAGCGGGGCCGCACTGAGCTGATGGCCAAGTGATCGTTTCTAGGATACATCAAAAGTGGGGGATTGTGCTTTGCGCAATCCCCCGCAGCGCCTCACGAGAGGACTTCCCGAGCGAGTTGTTCACTCACCTGTTGCAGCCGGTTGCGCCCCAGGATCAAGCGCAGCCGGGACCCGCCGGCATCTCGCCACAGCGTGATGGCCCGTATGGACGCGAGAAGCAGGGCGCGAACGCGCTCCGCGTTGCGTGTATCTTCGAGCCAGCGCCGTTCGCCCTGCACCAGGATTTGGGGGCGCAGGGTGCTGACGGTGCGCGCGTAGAGGTCCCCCAGGGCGCTGACGATGTTCTCGTGCCCGTTGTCAAAGTGCTCCGCCTGGCGCTTGGCCTGGGCCAGGCCGTCCGCCAGCTCCTTGAGA
>JAWOFB010000219.1:0-6025 GCA_046482445.1 Ectothiorhodospiraceae bacterium
GCGCTTGCCTTCCAGCGATTCCATCAGGGCGCTCTCTTCGCCGCAGATGTAGGCACCGGCCCCGTAGTAGTTGTACAGATCGAAGTCGATCCCCGAGCCCTGGATGTCACGTCCCAGATACCCGGCCTCATAGGCCTCGTGCAGGGCGTGCTCGATATGCTCCCAAGGCTCGTGGTGGAACTCGCCGCGCAGGTAGTTGTACCCCACGGTGGCATTCATGGCGTAACCGGCAATCGCCATGCCCTCGATCAACGCGTGGGGGTTGTAGCGCAGGATGTCCCGGTCCTTGCAGGTGCCGGGCTCCGACTCGTCGGAGTTGCACAGCAGGTATTTCTGGCCCGGGGCATTGCGCGGCATGAAGCCCCATTTGATCCCGGGCGGGAAGCCGGCGCCACCGCGGCCGCGGAGTGACGATTGCTTGACCGTTTCGATGATCTCCTCGCGGGGGGTTTGCTCCCGCAGGATCTTCTCCCAGGCCTGATAACCACCAATGGAACGGTAGTTCTCCAGGGTCCAGGGCTCATCGAAGCCCATTGTCTGATAGCAGACCTTACTCGCCATGGTCACTCCAGGTTATCCAGGATTTCGTCGACCTTCTCCGGCGTCAGATTCAGGTAGTAGTGGCCGTCCACCAGCATCATGGGGCCGCCGATGCAGCCGGCGAGACACTCCTCCTCGACCTTGAGGGTGATGCGTTGATCCGGCGTGGTCTCGCCCCGGCGGATCCCCAGGCGCTTTTCGCAGTACTCCAGGATCTCGTCCGAGCCCATGAGCATGCACGCGATGTTGGTACAGATATTGACCTTGTGACGGCCCACCGGTTCGGTATCGAACATGGTGTAGAACGTCGCCGCCTCATAGGCCCAGGTGGGTTCGATGCCGATGTACTCGGACACCGCATCCATCAGCTCCTGGGTGAGGTAGCCGCCGTTGCCGTCCTGAGCGATGTGCAGCGCCGGGATCAGCGCCGAGCGCTTGCCCTCCTCCGGGAACTTGGCCAGCCAGTGGTCGATGTGCGCGCGCTGCTCCGCCGACAGCACCCGCTCGCTGAGACGTTGCTCGTTCACCGGTCGATCTCCCCGAATACAATGTCCTGCGTGCCGATCAGCGTGACCACGTCGGCGAGCATGTGACCCTTGGCCATCTCGTCCATGGCGGCGAGATGCGCAAACCCCGGCGGCCGAACCTTGACCCGATAGGGCTTGTTGGCGCCGTCGGAGATCAGGTAGCAGCCGAACTCGCCCTTGGGCGCTTCCACGGCGGCGTAGGCCTCGCCCTCGGGGACGCAATAGCCCTCCGTGAACAGCTTGAAGTGGTGGATGAGCGACTCCATGTCGTCCTTCATCTCTTCGCGCGTCGGCGGCACGATCTTGTGGTCGTCGATCATCACCGGGCCCGGGTTCTGTCGCAGCCAGTCCACGCACTGCTTGATGATGCGTGTGGACTGGCGCATCTCCTCGATACGGACCAGGTAGCGGTCGTAGCAGTCGCCGTTGGTGCCCACCGGCACGTCGAAGTCGAGTTGATCGTAGACCTCGTAGGGCTGCGTCTTGCGCAGATCCCATTCCACCCCGGAGCCACGCAGCATGGGGCCCGTGAAGCCCAGCTCCATGGCTCGCTCGGCGGTCACTTCGCCGATGCCCACCAGGCGCTGTTTCCAGATGCGATTGTCCGTGAGCAGCGTTTCATACTCGTCCACCGCCGTGGGGAAGCGCTCGCAGAACTGCTCGATGTAATCGAGCATGGAGCCGTGGCGGTCACGGTTGAGATACTCGAGGTCCTTCTCGTTGCGGAAGCGCGAGAGTTCGTATTTGGGCATGCGCTCCGGCAGATCGCGGTAGACGCCGCCGGGGCGGTAGTAGGTCGCGTGCATGCGCGTGCCCGAGACGGCCTCGTAGAGATCCATGAGGAACTCGCGCTCGCGGAAGGCGTACAGAAAGACCGTCATGGCGCCGACGTCCAGGCCGTGGGCACCGAGCCACATGAGGTGGTTCAGGATGCGCGTGATCTCGTCGAACATCACGCGGATGTACTGCGCGCGCGGTGGCGGCGTCACGCCGAGCAATTTCTCGATGGCGAGCACGTAGCCGTGCTCGTTGCACATCATGGACACGTAATCGAGCCGGTCCATGTAGCCGATGCTCTGGTTGTACGGCTTGCTCTCGGCGAGCTTCTCGGTGGCACGGTGCAGCAGCCCGATGTGCGGGTCCGCCCGGCGGATCACCTCGCCTTCCATCTCCAGCACCATGCGCAGCACGCCGTGGGCCGCCGGGTGCTGGGGACCGAAGTTCATGGTGTAGGAGCGAATATCAACCATGACTGGCGCCCTCCTCGGGCTCGGGTTCGGCGTAGCGGTTGTCCTGGCGGATCACGCGCGGCACCAGCACGCGCGGCTCAATGGACACGGGCTGATAGACCACGCGTCCTTTCTCTTCGTTGTAACGCACTTCGACATTGCCGATGAGCGGGAAGTCCTTGCGGAACGGGTGCCCCACGAAACCGTAATCGGTGAGAATGCGGCGCAGGTCCGGGTGGCCGTCGAAGATGATCCCGTAGAGATCGAACGCCTCGCGCTCGAACCAGTTGGCGCCCGCCCAGATACCGGTGACCGACGCCACCATGGGGAAGTCGTCATCGGCGCAGAAAACCCGCACCCGCAGCCGCTCGTTGCGGCTCAAAGACAGCAGGTGGTAGACGGCGGCGAAGCGCTGGCCGGTGTTGGTGGTCACCGGGTCCAGGCCATAGACGCCGGTCAGCCCCAGGCGCGCGAACTGATTGCCGCGCACGCCGCGGGAGAAACCGGAACTGGTCGCCTGCTCGGTGATCCACTCGTCCTGTTTCCAGGCCGCGTAGTCCACGCCACAGACATCACTGAGCTGCTCGAAGCGGAAATCATCGCGCAGGGACCGCATGACGCTCAGCACGTCGTCCGCTTGGATCTCGATGGTGAGTTCGCCGACCTGCTCGCGGCAGCTCAGCAGCCGGTCTCCGAATGTCTCCTGCAGCCGCTCCGCCAGTGCTTGTCGCGCTTCGCCCATGACCTGTCTTCCCGAGTAACCTCAGCGAGCGATGGTATTGGTGCGATGGATCTTGTTCTGCAGCTGCACGACCCCGTAGAGCAGGGCCTCCGCCGTGGGCGGGCAGCCGGGCACATAGATATCCACCGGCACGATGCGGTCACAGCCGCGCACCACCGAATAGGAATAGTGATAATAGCCGCCGCCGTTGGCGCACGACCCCATGGAAATCACCCACTTGGGGTCGGACATCTGGTCATAGACCTTGCGCAGCGCCGGCGCCATCTTGTTGCACAGGGTCCCGGCCACGATCATGACGTCGGACTGACGCGGGCTCGGGCGGAAGATGATGCCCAGCCGGTCCATGTCATAGCGGGCGGCGCCACAATGCATCATCTCCACGGCGCAGCAGGCCAGACCGAAGGTCATCGGCCACATGGATCCCGTCCGCGCCCAGTTGATGAGCTTGTCCGCCGACGTGGTGACAAAGCCCTTCTCGAGAACGCCTTCTACTCCCATTCCAGCGCCCCTTTCTTCCACTCGTAGAGAAAACCGATCAGGAGGATGACGAGAAACAGCCCCATCGCCCCGAACCCGAACAGGCCGACCTCGTCCAGGACAATGGCCCAGGGGAAGAGGAAGGCGATTTCCAGATCGAAGATGATGAACAGCAGTGCCACCAGGTAGTACCGGACATCGAAGCGCATGCGTGTATCTTCAAACGCCTCGAAGCCGCACTCGTACGGGGAGAGCTTCTCGTCGTCGGGCCGGCGGGGCCCCAGGACGAACCCTGCCAGCAGCAGGACCGCACCCAGACCCAGGCCCACCATGATGAACAGCAGGATCGGAACGTATTCAGCCAGCATGCGAAGGGATCCTTGCGCATCCGGGCCAGCCGTCGCAGCGATGCAGCAAGGCGCGACCCGGTTGTGAATGCGGAGTCAGCCTACTCCGGCGGACCCCCGGTGTCAACTCGTAAGTTGTTGATCCAAAAGGAAAAAATAAAAGCGCCCGGGTGACGCCGGGCGTGGCGAGCGTCTGGTGCGGATGGCCGGACTCGAACCGGCACGGCTTGCGCCACTGCCCCCTCAAGACAGCGTGTCTACCAGTTCCACCACATCCGCGTCGGATTTAGACTCTATCAAAAAGGCAACGCCGGACCAAGGGAAACGCAGAGCCATCGGCGCGGGTCTCTGCCTTCGATGCAGCGCGTCATCCGCTTGTGATGACTCCCCCGACCGGGCAACCGCTCAGTTCGGCCCGAGCAAGAACGCCCTTCAACGACCAACGACTGGGAATGGTTCCGCGTTTCCCCGGGCCGTTACTCGTCCGGCGGCGCTGCCGGGGCGTCTTGGTCGGAACCACTCTCCTCGGGCTCGTCGTCGTCACCGGGCGCACCGCCGGGGGGCGTCTCCGACTCCGCCGGCGGCTGCGAGCCGCTGGACTGGTCGACCACGCTCTGCGGACCGGCATCGCGGGCGGCGAGCATGGCCAGGGTCAGGCTGGTGAGAAAGAATCCGGCCGCCAGCATCCCCGTCACCCGGGAGAGGAAGGATGCCGCCCCGCGAGCACCGAAGACGGTGCTGGAGGCTCCGCTACCGAAGGCCGCGCCGGCATCGGCGCCCTTGCCGTGCTGGAGCAGAACCAGCACCACCAGGGCAATGGCGATAAGAACGTGGAAAATCAGGATAATCGATGCCATGCCGGCCTCTTGTCAGGCGCTGCGCTGCTCATCAGCGCGCGCGATAATGCCCAGAAAGTCGGGCGCTTTCAGTGAGGCCCCACCCACCAGGGCGCCGTCAATATCCGGCTGAGCGAACAGATCCCCCGCCGAGTCGGGCTTGACGCTGCCACCGTAGAGCAACCGCATGGCGTCGGCACCACCGCCGTGCTCGCTCAGCCGGCCGCGGATGAACGCATGCATGGCCTGCGCCTGATCCGGCGTAGCGGTCACGCCGGTACCGATGGCCCAGACGGGCTCGTAGGCGATGACGCCGGCTGCCAGGGCGGCAGCACCGGCTACGTCGACCACCGCATCCACCTGCGCGGCGACCACGGATTCCGTCTCGCCACGCTCGCGCTGCTCCAGGGTCTCGCCGACGCACAGGATGGGCGTGATGCCGTGCTGCAGGGCGCGCGCAAAGCGAGCCGCCACCAGCGCGTCGGTCTCGCCGTAGTTCAGCCGGCGCTCCGAGTGACCCACCAGGGCGTGGCTGCAGCCGGTGTCGGTGAGCATATCCGCGGCGATCTCACCGGTGCACGCACCCTGCTCCTGGTCACCGACGTTCTGGGCACCGACGCCGATCCCGGAGCCCTGGGCGTGCTCCACCACGCGCGGGATGTAAACCGCCGGCGGCAGCACCAGGACATCCAGCCCGTCATACCCGCTCACGCCGTCGGTCAGCGCGCCCATGAGGCTGTCGACCGTCGATCGTGAGCCGTGCATCTTCCAGTTACCGGCGATCAAGGGACGTCGCATAAGCATCACTCTCCCAGGGGAAAACAGCCGGGGATCATAGCCCAAGCGCCCGGCGGTTGTCACACCGGACCACGCAGGCGAGCGGTTCACGAACCCAGGAACGGGCGATCAGGTCTCCGGGCCGTTCGGTGCTGCCCGGTCGACTGGGCTACTGCAGGCGCTCCGCCACCACGGCGGCCAGGCGCTCGCTGTACTGCGCGACACGCTCGGCGTCCTGGCCCTCCACCATGACGCGGATCAGGGGCTCGGTGCCGGAGGGGCGCAGCAACACGCGGCCGGTGCCGTCGAGTTCGCGCTCCACTGCGGCGACGTCGTCGTCCAGTGCGCGCAGGTCCTCCGGGCGCGCGCGCTGAGCCACGGGGACATTGATCATGTGCTGGGGATACTGACGCATGCCGCTGGCGAGCTCGGTCAGCGACGCGCCCGTGCGGACCATGCGCTCGAGCACCTGCAGCCCGGCGACGATCCCGTCCCCGGTTGTTGTACGGTCCAGGCAGACCACGTGCCCCGAAGACTCCCCGCCGACCAG
>JAWOFB010000226.1:0-4902 GCA_046482445.1 Ectothiorhodospiraceae bacterium
CTGGTCGGCGCAGGCCGTGGCGACGTTGACGGCGGTGGCGGTCTTGCCGGTGCCCCCCTTGCGGTTGGACACCGCAACGATCAACGGCTCAGTCATGAACTCCGCGCGCCGGCTCGTGGCCACGAATGGCCGGCACCACCCAGCGCGCCAGGAAGGTGTCCTCGGGCTCGGCTGACAGCGGCGGCTGCAGCGCCATGAGCACCTGGAGCACGGCGGCGTGCAGGTGCTCGCAGGACTTCAAATTGACCTTGCCACCGGGGTTGGCCTGCAACCACTGCAGCAGCTCGTCCGCCTCCTCCACACCGCAGCTGCCTTCCAGGCGGGCAACCGTCTTGCGCAGTTCAATGGTCATCACAGCAACTCCCGCAGGTTGAGCACCAGCAGAACGCGCCCGTCACCCAGCAGGGCGGTGCCGGAATACGCCCGCACGCTCGCGAGCACGCCTTCCAGCGGCTTGACGATGACATCCAGGCCCTCCTGGAAATCATCCACGACCAGCCCCACCGAGCCCTCGCTCTGGCGCACCACCAGGATCGTGACTTGGGGCTCATCGTAGTTGGCGTCGACGCGCTCGCGGACATCGTTGTCGCTGGATTCCAGCATCAGCAGGCGATCCAGCCGGCGA
Source organism: Ectothiorhodospiraceae bacterium (assembly GCA_046482445.1). Classification (GTDB taxonomy): domain Bacteria; phylum Pseudomonadota; class Gammaproteobacteria; order Nitrococcales; family Aquisalimonadaceae; genus Aquisalimonas. The sequence goes on from JAWOFB010000226.1 coordinate 626, forward strand.
GGGCGGATCACCTGATCCCTCAGGACCACGCCCTCCCCCTTTTTAACGTGGCGCCCGGCGGACTGGGGCAGCCGCACGGTCTCCACAACACTCTCCATGGGCACGCCGAACAGCTGCCCGGCCACCTGGACGCCCATGACGTAGGACACCGCCATGGTCAGGGGCATCGCCAGGCGCAGACGCGTCCCCTGGCCCTTTTCGCTGGCGACACTCACCGAGCCGCCGTAGCGGTTCACGGTACTGCGGACCACGTCCATGCCGACCCCGCGCCCGGAGACATCCGACACGGCATCCCGGGTGGAGAAGCCAGGGGCAAAGATCAGCTGCAGGCTCTCCTGTTCCCCCAGGCGGGCCGCCTCCGACTCGCCCACAATGCCCTTGCTGATTGCCTTGTTGCGGATGGCCTCGGGGTCCAGACCGCCGCCGTCGTCCGTTACCTCGATAATGACGTTCTCGCCTTCCTGCCCCGCAGTCAGGCGCACCGTGCCACAGCGCGGCTTGCCGGCGGCCTGGCGCTCGTCCGGCATCTCGATGCCGTGGTCGATGCTGTTGCGCACCATGTGCGTGAGCGGCTCACCGAGGACCTCGATCACGGTCTTGTCGGCTTCCGTCTGCTCGCCCTCCATGACCAGTTCCACTTCCTTGTCCAGCCGCCGGGACAGGTCCCGCACCAGGCGCGGGAAGCGCTGGAAGACCTGCTGCACCGGCAGCATCTGCACTTGCATCACCGCGCCCTGCATGTCCTGGGCAATGCGGTTGATGACGTTGAAGCGTTCCTTGAGCTCGCGCGCCAGCTCGCGGACGCCGTACTCGTTCTCGGCGCGCTCGGCAAGAAACGGGAAGCTGTTCTTGGCCACGACCAGCTCCCCGACCAGATCCCCCAGCAGGTCGATGCTCTCGGCATCCACCCGGAAGCTCTTGGCCACGCGTTCGCCGCCGCCATCGCCCGCGCCTGCTGCGGCACCACCGCCGCCGGAATCGCCGCCACCACGACCCGGACCTCCCTGCCCCCCCTGGATCAGGCGGCGCAGTGGTTCCAGATCGCCGGAGCCCGCCTGCTCCAGGGCCTCGTCCAGACCATCCGTGCCGTGCCCCAGGGCGACCAGGCAACGGCGGATTACCCGGCCAGCCGAATCCACGCGTGCGGCGCGATCATCGGCATCGGTCTCGGTGCCGCCAAGCATGGCCAGCTGTTCGTTGAGCACCTCGTGGACGGCCGTCTCGTCCACGGGTGCATCCGGGACCGGGGCGCTTTCGCCGCCCGCACCGGGCAGATCGGCAACCGCATTGGCCTCCGGCTGGTGCATGGTGATGACTTGGTCACCGGCCGGGGGCTCGATCCCCAGCTCCTGGAGCAGTGGCGCCGCCAGGTCCAGCCGTTCCCGCGCCAGGAGCACATCCAGCCAGGCGAGAAGACTGCCCTCGCGCAGGTCCTCGCTCACCATCCGTTGCATGGCCGTGGCGCCGCGGCGCAGGCCGTCGATATCACCGTCCTGCAGTTGTTGCGGGGCCGCTGCCAGGAACTCCTCCAGCAGCGCGCGATCCCCCGACTCACCCACGGCAAACACCAGCGCCTGCACCGACACGGGCTCACAGCGCAGGGTTTCGTCGTCCTCGAAGGTGAAGGCATCCGCCACCGCGTCGGCCTGCTCAAGTGCCAGCCCCTGGAAGACCAGACGGCAGTCGTACGGATCAAAGCTGTCCAGATCTCCCCAGGGGGCACGCGGCTGGATGTTCAACCACTCCAGGGCCGGCACTTCGCGCACCACCAGCAGTGGGTCGGCGCCGGTGAAAAACGCGCCGGATTCCGGGGTGAAGGTGAATCCGGTGAGCTCACCGGATTCATCCAGCACCCGGGCGACCAGACGGCGCCGCTCGCTGTCCGGGACCTGCTCCAGCCACTCCGGCTGCCAGCGTTGCGCTTCCGTCGGCGCCGCCGCCGCGGCGTCATCACCGCCCGGTGCCGCGGCGGGCTCTGCCGCCGCCGGTTCATCACCGGCCGCCTGGCGCAGGCCCTGGATCAGCTCTCGGCTACGCGCCGACGCGCCTTCCGGCAGCACCTCGTCGCGCTCAACAGCGTCCACCCAACGGTTGACCTGGTCCAGCACGGTCAGGAGCTGGTCCACCAGGGCGCCGCTGAACAAACGCTCGCCCTGGCGAACCTCGTCCAGCAGGTTCTCCGCCTCATGCACCAGACTGGTCATGGGATCCAGGTCGAACAGCCCGGAGCCGCCCTTGGTGCTGTGCATGGCCCGGAAGACCCGGTCCATGGCGTCCGTGTCCGTGGGGTCCTTCTCCAGGCTGAGCAGGCCGGCGGCGGCGTCCTCCAGAAATTCCCGGGTTTCTTCCACGAACTGTTTGAGCAACGGATTCATGACAAGGCTCCACTCATAAGACGGGCCCGAAACATCAGCGCCTCCGGCTGCACGGGTTTGGCCATGTGCAGGTTGGCTCCGGCCTGCAACGCCCGCTCGCGGTCACCCGCCGCACCCTCGGTGGTGACCATGATCACCGGCACCCCGGTATCGGTGCTGTCGGCACGCAGCCGGCGGACGCACGCGTAGCCGTCCAGGCGCGGCATGTTCACGTCCACCACAAGCAGGTCATAGCTTGTATCGGCAGTACGCTCCAGCGCCTCAACCCCGTTGGCCGCCTCGTCCACACGGAACCCGGCCTTCTCCAGCAGGTCGCGGTGGTACAGGCGCACGGTCTGGGCATCGTCGACAATCAGCACACGGCTCATCGCTCGCTCTCCTCGGGTCTCTGGTACACGATGGCCTCGGGGAACCGAACCGGGCGGAACAACGGCGACATACGGCTCATGGACTCCGAGTGACCCAGGCAGATGTAGCCCCCCGGGTTGAGGGCATCGAACAGGGTTTCCGCCGCCTGGCGGCGCGCGGCGTCATCGAAATAGATCAACAGGTTGCGGCAAAAGATCACGTCGAACCCGCGGTAGGACCGGGTCTCCAGCGGATCCTGGAGATTGACACGCGTCATGCGCACGGAATCCCGGATGCTTTTCAGCACCTGATGGCGCCCGTCCGGCAGTCGCTGGAAATAGCGCTCCAGAATCCCCTTGGAGAGGACGTGTACCGGGCGCTCGTGGTAGATGCCTTCCCGCGCCTTGTCCAGTGCACTGGTGTCGATATCCGAGCCCACGATCTCGACGTCAAAATCATCCACCTGGGGCCAGTACTCCAGCAGATACAGGGCCAGGGAATAGACCTCCTCGCCGGTGGAACACGGCAGTGACCAGATGCGAATCGGCTGGCCACGCGCCTTGGTCGGGACAATGCGCGGCAGCAGCGAGCGCACCAGACACTGGAACTGGTATTCCTCCCGGAAAAAATAGGTCTCGTTGACCGTCATGCTGTTGATCAGCGCCTGCAGCTCCTGGCCCTTGGCATCAAAGCGCAAACGCACAAAGTAGCTGCGAAACGTATCGCACCCCGTCGCCCGCATGCGCGCGAGCAGACGCTTGTCCACGTAGTAGCGCTTGCTCTCGTCGAACCAGTTGCCGGTCTGGCGGTAATAGAACTCGCGGAAGCGCCGGAAATCCTCGGCGCTGATCGCCGGTACCGCGGTGCCCTGGGTGTCACCGGCCGCCATCATCGTCTCCCCCGGTGATACGGCGCTCGGCGGTCTCCACGGCGAAGCGGATGAATGGCTCGCCAGGGAAGCGCTCTTTGACCGACGCCAGGGCCGGCAGGCTGTCCGTATCGCCGACCTCCGCCAATACATCCACGGCCGCGGCACAGACGTTGACGTGGCGATCGTGGCGCAAGACCTGATGGAGCCATGCAGTGACCCGCTCATCGGCGAGCGAGGCGAGGATGTTCACGGCGAAGATGCGCACGTCCGAATCCGGATCGGCCAGCAGGTTGTCCATGTACTCGCCGGCCAGACGCGGCATGTCCTGGAGCACCTCGATGGCCCCGTTGCGCAGGCCGGCGTCCTCGCTGCGCAGCAGCGGCAACAACCGCTCGTGCACGCGATTGCCGCCACACATGAGCATTGCGGTGAGTTGCGCGTGGCGGCAGCCTTCATCGGTTTCGCACTCCAGGGCATCGCAGAGCGCATCCACGGCTGTCTCGTCGCCAGCGAGTTCGCGCGCGGCACGGCGGCGCGCCACCGCTCGCGCATCGGCAAGTTGCTGGATCAGCCCCTCACGGTCGCGCGCCTTCTCGCGGCGCTCCTCGGCGGGCTGGTTCGCATCCTCTTGGCGGCGGATCAAAGGCATCCAGCGGTACCTCCACTGGTGAGCCAGGTATTGA
>JAWOFB010000262.1:0-10863 GCA_046482445.1 Ectothiorhodospiraceae bacterium
GCGACGTGCCGTCCTCGTTGTCACGGACGACATGATCGTCCCAGAGCTTCTCGTAAAGGGTCTTGCCTGTCATAGGATCACCGCGCCTGGTGTCGCGTGTTTGTTTGGGCTACAACCCGCCAGTATACCGGAATCCGGTTTTCCGGACATCGGGCCGGGGCGGTCGCGGGTCAATCGCCTTCGCCACGACAGCGGCGTTGCGGTCAGGGACGCGGGTGTCGCGGTCAGAGGGTCCGCCCGGCCACCGCGGCGTCCGCGCCACCGCTCTGCTCCGTGGGCCCGGGCAGGCTCGCCATGGCAACCGCGCCGGCCACAGCGGCCACCACGGCGGCCATGTAGAAGGTCGCACTGCCGCCGACCACGTCCCAGAGCAGTCCGCTCGCCAGACTGCCCACGGCCACCCCGGCACCGAAGGTCATGCTGCTGTAAAGCGCCTGCCCGCGACCCTGGTTGGCCCCCACGAAGTAGCGGTTCACCAGGGCGATGGCGACGGCGTGATAGACCCCGAACGAGGCCGCGTGCAGGGCTTGCGCCACCAGCAGCAACGGCAGTACCCCGGGGACCGCGCCGATGAGACCCCAGCGCACCACGGACAGGCCCATGGCACCCGCCATGAGCAGCCGCGGGCTAAAGCGCGGCATGAGCCGGTGCATCACCAGGAACAGGCCGATCTCCGCGAGCACGCCCACCGCCCAGAGCACACCGATCATGCTGCTGCTGTAGCCCGTCTCCTCGAGATGAATGCTGAAGAAGGCGTAATACGGGCCATGACTCGCCTTGAGCAGGAAACACGCCAGGAAGAAGCCGATCACCTCCGGGCGCCGCAGCACCTGGCCGATGGCGCCACCGCTGCGTTGCCGGGCCGGCGCCGGGGCCTCCGGCGCCGCCATGCTCGACAGCCACAGCCCGGCGAAGAAAAACAGCATGAGCCCGGGCAGGATGGCCACGCCAAACCGGTCGATGAGTTCGCCGAAGGCCACCACGGTGACCATAAACCCCACCGACCCCCACAAGCGGATCCGGCTGTAGAGGTGATCACCGTCGCCCAGGTGGTTCATGGTGTTGGCCTCGAACTGGGGCAGCGCGGCGTTCCAGAAGAAGCTGAACAGGGCCATGACCAGGGCCAGCCACCAGAAGCCCTCGCCCAGCAGGACGCCGGCGAAGGTCACCAGCGCCAGCAACGCCCCCAGGCGCACCACCGCCATACGCCGTCCGGTGCGGTCGGCGATGAAGCCCCAGACGTTCGGCGCGACGATCTTGGTGGCGTGCAGGATGGCAATGAGCTGACCGATCTCGGCCGCCGAGAATCCTCGATCGGCGAGATACGGCCCCCAGTAGGGGGCGAGACCGCCCAGCACGGCAAAAAAACAGCCGTAGAACGCCGACAGGCGCCAGTAAGGCACGCTGTGTGACACGGTTTATCCCTCGCCGTCCTGTGGGGCGGCCGGCACTGGGTCCAGGGGCGGAGTGACATCCGCGTTCTGACCGCGGTGACGCAGGGCATGGTCCATGAGCACCAACGCCATCATGGCCTCGGCGATGGGTGTGGCGCGGATGCCCACGCACGGATCGTGACGGCCCTTGGTGGAGACCGTCACCGCCTCGCCGTCGGCATTGATGGACTGCCCCGGCGTAACGATGCTGGAGGTGGGCTTGAGGCCGATGCTGGCGACCACGTCCTGGCCGGTGGAGATGCCTCCGAGGACACCGCCGGAGCTGTTGCCCAGAAAACCGTCCGGTGTAATCTCGTCGCGGTGTTCGGTGCCGCGCTGGGCGACGGACGCGAACCCGGCACCGATCTCCACGCCCTTGACGGCGTTGATGCTCATCAGCGCCGAGGCCAGCTCCGCGTCCAGGCGGTCGAACACCGGCTCGCCCCAGCCCGGCGGACAACCCTCGGCATGGACGGTAACCCGAGCACCCACGGAGTCCAGATCCCGGCGCAGCTGGGTCATGTAGGACTCCAGCTCCGGCACCCGGTCCGGATCGCCGCAGAAAAACGGGTTCGTCTCCACCGTTTCCCAGTCCTTCAACGCCAGTTCCATGGGCCCGAGCTGGGAGAGATACCCCCGGATGCGCACACCAAACCGCTCCGCCAGCCACTTCTTGGCGATAGCCCCAGCCGCCACGCGCATGGAGGTCTCGCGGGCGGACGAGCGGCCGCCGCCGCGGTAGTCCCGGACCCCGTACTTCTGGGTGTAGGTGTAGTCCGCGTGGCCCGGTCGGAAGGTCGAAGCAATGTCCGAGTAGTCCCTCGAGCGCTGATCGGCGTTCTCGATGAGCAACCCGATGGGCGTCCCGGTGGTATAGCCCTCGAACACCCCGGAGAGGATGCGCACCTCGTCCGGTTCCTTACGCTGGGTGGTGTAGCGGGAAGTCCCCGGGCGCCGCCGGTCCAGGTCGTGCTGCAGGTCCGCGGCGGACAAGGCCAGCCCGGGCGGGCAGCCGTCCACCACGGCGCCCAGCGCCGGGCCGTGGCTCTCGCCGAAGCTGGTGAGCTGGAACAGCTTGCCGATGGTGTTTCCGGCCATGGGATCGTCCTGTTGCGCCGGGCGCGGAGCCCGGGTGTCAGTCAGCCGCCAGCGCGTCCGCGTGGTCGGCCACGTCCGCGGCGGTGAGCGCAAACACGCCCTCCCCGCCGCGCTGGAAGTCCAGCCAGGTGAACGGCACCTGTGGCCAGGCCGCGGCGACGGCATGGGCGCTGTTGCCCACTTCGACCACCAGCAGCCCGTCCGGGGTCAGCCGCTCATGCGCTCCAGCCAGAATCCGGCGGACCACCGTGAGACCGTCGTCACCGGCGGCCAGACCCAGCTCCGGCTCGTGCCGGTATTCCCGCGGCAGGCGGGCCATGTCGCGGGCATCCACATAGGGTGGATTGGCCACAATAAGATCGTAGCGCCGGCCCGGCAGCAGGCCGTCGAAGACATCCGCACGCACGGTTTGGACCCGATGCTCCAGGCCGTAGCGCGCAATGTTGATGCGCGCCACCTCCAACGCCTCCTGGGAGATGTCCGAGGCATCCACTTCCGCCTCGTCGAAGGCCATGGCGCAGGTGACAGCGATACACCCGCTGCCGGTGCCCAGATCCAGCACCCGCCTCACCGCGTCGGCCTCCAGCCAGGGAGCGAAGCCGTTTTCCACCAGCTCGGCCACGGGCGAGCGGGGCACCAGGACGCGCCGGTCCACGTAGAACGGCAGCCCCAGGAACCAGGCCTCGGAGGTGAGATAGGCCACCGGCACGCGCTCATCGATGCGCCGCTGCATGCGCGCCATGATGGCCTCACCCTCGCTGCGGGTCAGGCGTGTATGCCAGTAGGTCTCCGGGATCTCCGGTGCCAGGTGCAGGGTGTGCAGCACCAGCGCGGCGGCCTCATCCAGGGCATTGTCCGTGCCGTGCCCGAAGACCAGCCCGGCCTCGCGGAAACGGCTTGCGCCCCAGCGCACGTAATCGGCGAGCGTGTGCAACTGCTCCAGGGCCTCGCGGGTATCCAGCATGACGTCTCCGGGCGTGTTCAACGAGGCCGGCGCGACCAGCACCAGCCGAGCCCGAAATGGTAACCCAACCCGACCGTTTTTTGGGCTCAGCGTTCACCGGTAACACGGCCGTATGCGATACTCTCCGCCATGAACAAGACGACACTGCTCTCGCTCATCGGCGGCATCGCCGTGGCCTTTGCCGCGCTGTTCGGCGGCGTCTGGGCCGCCAATTCCCTGATGGCGCCGGCAACGGTCCCCACCGAACAACTGGACGCGACCTATATGCCCGAAGGGCGAGCGGTCACCGACTTCGAGCTGGTGGACCACAATGGCGATGCGTTCACGCCGCAGGACCTGGAAGGCAACTGGGACCTGGTGTTTTTCGGCTTCACGCACTGCCCGGACATGTGCCCGACCACCATGGCCGAACTCCGTCGAGTCCAGGACATGCTCGCCGAGGACAACCGGGCCGACGCGGTTGACGTGGTGTTCATCACGGTGGATCCTGAGCGGGATACCCCCGAGCGCATGAAAGACTACGTCACCGGCTTCGATGCCTCCTTCACCGGGGTGACCGGTTCGCTCGACGCCATCGACGTCCTCGCCCGGGACCTGGGCATCGCGCACACCCGCCACAACGACGACGTCGAGGAAGGCGAGAACTACGACGTGGATCATGGCCTGGCCGTGCTGCTGATCAACCCGGAAGGCCGTCTGCAGGCGATGTTCGGCAGTCCGCACGACGCCACGTCCATCGAGGACGACCTGACCACCATTCTGGACGCCCACGGCACCGCCCTGTGACCCGGGAGACACCGCCGGCGCATCGCGACAACGACCGGTCTCTGACCAGTCAGGCCCGGATTACCGAGCATCTCCAGGCACTGGCCCTCTACCCCCTGCCCCAGCACGCCATCTCGCGACTGGTGCATGCGGTGACCCGGTGTCAGCGCCGCTGGGTCAAGCGCCCGCTCATCCGCTGGTTCATCCGCCGCTTTCGCGTGCCCATGCACGAGGCGGCCGAGCCCGATCCGGATGGCTACCGGCATTTCAACGCCTTCTTCACCCGGGCGCTGGCGCCCGGGAGCCGGCCTCTGCCCGGTGCGGCCAATGCGGTCACGGCGCCGGCGGATGGCGCCGTCAGTGCCCTGGGAACCCTGCAGGGGGACGCCCTGATCCAGGCCAAGGGCCGCTATTACGCGCTCACACAACTCCTGGGCGGCGCGCCCGAGGACGCCGCGCCGCTGCGGGGCGGCCACTTCGCCACCATCTACCTGTCGCCGGCGGACTACCACCGGGTCCACATGCCCATCGCCGGCGATCTGCGGGCCATGACGCACATCCCCGGGCGGCTGTTCAGCGTCGGCCGCGCCACGGTGCGCACGGTGCCGAAGCTGTTCACCCGCAACGAGCGGGTGGCCTGCCTGTTCGACACCGCCGTCGGCCCCATGGCCCTGGTGCTGGTTGGCGCAATCAACGTCGGCAGCATCGAGACGGTCTGGGCCGGCGAGGTGACCCCGCCCCGGGGCCGGCAAATCCGCCGCACGACCTACGCGCCCGGCAGCATCCGCCTGGACCGGGGCGAGGAGATGGGGCGGTTCAACATGGGCTCGACGGCCATCGTCGTGCTGCCGCCGGGCACCACGGCCTGGGACACCGCACTGGAAGCGGACACGCCGGTGCGGGTGAACCAGGCCCTGGGACGCCTCACAGGCGACTGATCACGCCTTTCCCTGCCCTGGTCAGACCCGGTGCCGGCTATTCCGCCGGGTCCAGGCCCGGTGCGTAGCCCGCCGCCTTGACACCCGCCACGGCGCAGGCCTCGTCCTCCGGCGAGGCATCCCCGCTGACGCCAACGGCCCCGACCACCCGCTGCGTCGGGTCCAGCACCAGGACGCCGCCGGGAACCGGCACGAAGGTGCCGTCACTGGCGACGGCCACGCTGGCCAGAAACGCGTCCCGACCCTGATTGCGGGACGCGACCGTGCCGCTGCCAAAGCCCAGGCCCAGGGCAGCGCCGGCCTTGCCGCTGGCGACCTCCACGCGGCGAATCCCGGAGCCGTCCTCCCGGTCCAGCGACACCGTATGGCCGCCGGAATCCAGGACCACGACGGTGAGCGGCTGCAATTCCCGCCGCCGACCCTCGGCCAGGGCCGCGTCGATGATAGTGCGGGCATTGTGCAGAGGCAGGGTGACGGTCAGCTTGTAGGTGTCAGCGGGCATGGGTGTCTCCTGGGTTGAGAGCGGGCGACCACCGGCTCGTGGTTGGTCGGGGCGAACAGCGTGCCACGTGCCCGGCCTGCTCGACAGCCCGGCGTGATTCCGCGAGACTGCAGCGGCTTCACTCTCCCGTCCCAGACATTCGTGCAAAGGAGGATTCCCATGGCATTCCCGCGCAATGACCAGCTCGGCAAGCTGGTGCTACGGCTGACCCTGGGTCTGCTGCTCCTGCCCCACGGCCTAGCCAAATTCATCGACGGCATCGGCGGCATCCAGGGCATGCTGGCCAGCGCCGGGCTGCCGGAGTGGCTAGCCTACGGCGTCTACGTCGGCGAGATCCTGGCGCCGTTAATGGTCATCGCCGGCTGGTACTGCACGGTGGGCGCGCTGCTCATTGTCATCAACATGCTCATGGCGCTATTCCTGGCCCACAGCCACGAGCTGTTCGTTCTCGGCAGCAACGGCGGCTGGGCCATCGAACTGCAGGTGTTCTTCCTCATGACCGCGGTGGTGCTGATGCTCACCGGCCCGGGCCGGATGGGGCTGAACGGGCAGTAAGACGGCCGCTCAGGGGTCGCCGTCCGCGTCGGATCCGGCGCCCGCACCGCCCGGGACCGCGTTGGCACGCGCGGCCCGGGTACGAATCCAGACACTCAGCGGGATGCGCGCAAGCAGCAGGGCAATGGCGGCCCACAGCCCCCAGCCAAAGCCCGCGACGCCGGCCTCCGGCGCCTGCCAGCGGACGATCACGCCCAGCACCACGGGGATCAGGGCCAACAGCACCAGCATGTCCACGGACAGCACGCGCAGCCAGGTCACCCGGTCTGCGGCGATCAACAGCACCGATCCCACGGCCAGCAGGCCCAGCAGCAACAGGCTGGCCACCGCCCAACCACCGGCCAGCCCGGTGAGAACCAGCGAGCGCCCATCCTCCAGGTGCAGGATGGGCGCGTAGAAAAGGGCCGCGGCAATCACCGCCAGGGCCGCATGCAGTAGCGGCAGCTGGCGCGGCGGCTGCGCGGCGGGCTCGGTACCGGTATGCGGACTCATGGCGCTCCCGTGGCGTTGCCCCGTTTGGTTGCGTGAATTCTGCCACAGACGCGGTTCCCGTCGCCCGGGGAACGGGCGTAGCCTCAGACCATTGGTACGAGTGTCCCGCGGGGAACCATGGATTACGCCACTTACCGGCACAGCCTGAGCGCCGTGCTCGCCGGGACCGAAGTCCCGTTCCCGGCCGAAGAGCTGGATCGCCGCGAGGAGAGCGTGCGCCACGCCATGGCCCACCGGGGCATCGACGTGCTGCTGCTCGCCAATCCGGCGGATGTGTTCTACCTCACCGGCTACAGCACCTTCGAGGTCTCGGTGCACGCCTGTCTGGTGCTCGGTCCCGGCTACACGGCTTTGCAGGTGCCCTCCATCGAGACCGGGCCGGCGGTGGTGTGCACGCGCGTCAGCGATCTCATGGGCTATCGCTGGGAGGACTCCGGCGGTCCGGTGACGCCGCTGGCCGAGCGCATCGGGGCCAGCGAGACCATCGGCTACGATCCGTGGCAGCCGGGGCTGCGGCCGGGCATTATCGACGGCCTGCGCCGCGCCTGCCCGCATAGCACCTTTGTCGAAGCCGGCGACCTGTTGCCGCCCATCCGGCGGGTGAAAAGCCGCCGCGAACTCGACTGCCTGGCGGCGAGCGCCGGCATCACCGCCACCGGCCTGGACGCCGCCGAGCAGGCCATCCGCGACGGCGCCACGGACAATGACGTTGCCGCCGAGGGCGCGCGGGCCATGCTGGCGGCCGGCAGCACGTTCATGAGCATGCAGCCCATCGTGACCACGGGCCGGCGCAGCAGCATCATCCACGCCAATCACAACGGTTCCCGGATCGACGCCGGCGACCCGGTTTTCATGGAATTCGGCGCCAGCATCGCCCGCTACACGGCACCCCTCATGCGCACCCGCGTGTGCGGCGGCAGCGCATCAGCGGACATGGAGCGCATCGCCGACCACTGCCGGGCGGTGTACCAGGCGCTGGTGGAGGCCATGCGCCCTGGCACCCCCTTCGACACCGCCGCCCGCGCGGCCGAAGCCGCCATGGCACCGGTGGCCGACGAGGCGTTTTTCTCCGGGGTGTTCGGTTACACGGTGGGCGCTGCCTTCCCGCCCTCCTGGGTGGAGGGCACGGGATTCATCGCCCGGGGCGAGGAGCTGGTGTTCCGGGAGAACATGGTGTTTCACCTGCCGCTTTGTCTGCGGTTACCCGGGCGCTGGGGCATCGGCCTGAGCGAGACGGTGCGCATCACGGCCTCCGGGCCGGCGGAGCCCATCACCACCAACCGCTGGGCGCTGTAAAACCCCGGCACCACGGCGGCTGCGTTGCCGGCAAGCAACACGGGCAACCGGCACGGATTGGTGTATGATTCGGAACGGAGAGCACTTGCACGGGAAGCCGGCCATAACCCACCGGCGAACGCCGTGAGGGAGGGTCTCGCATCAGCCGCCCACCACGCCAGCAACCGGGAACTTCGTCGCCCCTTCCCGCCGGCGACAGCAGCCCGGTGCGTCCCCGGACCAACCCGGCAGTGCTCACGCACCATTCCGCCCGTGCCCCGCGCACCCGGAGCCACAGGAGATCCACGTGACCTTCAGCCTCGAGCAATACGGTATCCGCGTCGACACGCTGCTGCGCAATCCCCACCCTGCCCGCCTCTACGAGGAGGCCCTGGCCCACGAGCCCGGTACCGCCATCGCCGCGTCGGGCGCTCTCATCGCGCTCTCCGGGGACAAGACCGGACGCAGCCCCGGTGACAAGCGCGTGGTGGAACACCCGGACATCATGGACGACGTCTGGTGGGGTTCAGTGAATATCGGCCTGGCCGACGAGAGCTTCCAGCAGTTGCGGTCCCAGGCCCGCGAACATCTCTCCGCGCGCGAACGGCTGTACGTCATCGACGGCTTCGCCGGCTGGGACCCGGATTACCGGGTCAAGATCCGCGTGATCTGCGAGCGCGCCTATCACGCGCTGTTCATGCACAACATGCTCATCCGCCCGACCCGGGATGAGCTCGCCCACTTCGGCGAGCCGGATTACGTCATCTACAACGCCGGTCAGGCTGTCGCCGATGACCGCATTCCGGGGGTGACCTCGGGGACCAGCGTGAGCCTGTGCCTGCACAGTGGCGCCTTCGTCATCATGGGCACGGAATACGCCGGCGAGATGAAAAAGGGCGTGTTCACCATCATGAACTACATCATGCCCCACCGCGGCGTGATGTCCATGCACTGCTCGGCGAACGAGGGCGAGCACGGCGACGTGTCCTTGTTCTTCGGGCTGTCGGGGACCGGCAAGACCACGCTGTCCGCCGATCCGCGCCGGCGGCTGATCGGCGATGACGAGCACTGCTGGGCGGACAGCGGCGTGTCCAACATCGAAGGCGGCTGCTACGCCAAGGTCATCGACCTGGATCCACGCGCCGAGCCGGAGATCTACAACGCCATCCGCTTCGGGGCTTTGCTGGAGAACGTGGTCCACGATCCGGAGACCCGGCAGGTGGACTTCCGCGACAACCGTCTCACCGAGAACACGCGTTGCTCCTACCCGGTGGAGTTCATCGACAACGCCAAGATCCCCTGCACCGGGGGCACGCCCAAGAACATCGTGTTCCTGAGCTGTGACGCCTTCAGCGTCCTGCCGCCGGTGAGCCGGCTGACACCGGCCCAGGCCATGTACCACTTCATCAGCGGCTACACGGCCAAGGTCGCCGGCACCGAGATGGGCGTAACCGAACCGGAGGCCACCTTCTCGGCCTGCTTCGGGGCGCCATTCCTGGTCTGGCACCCGACGCGCTACGCAGACCTGCTGGCCGAGCGCATCCGCCGCAGCAACGCCGACGTGTGGCTGGTCAACACCGGCTGGGTGGGCGGCCCCTACGGCGAGGGCCAGCGCATGAACCTGGGCCACACCCGCGCCATCATCGATGCCATCCACAACGGGACCCTGGCGCGCACAGAGACCGTGACGGACCCGGTCTTCGGCGTCGCGGTACCCTCGAGCTGCCCGGGCGTCCCCGCCGAGGTGCTCATCCAGGAGCAGACCTGGGATGATCCCGACGCCTACCGGGACATGGCAGCCGAGCTGGCCATGCGCTTCCAGCAGAACTTCCGCCAGTACGCCGACGAGGCCAGCCAGGAACTGCGCGACGCCGGCCCGCGGATCCCCGAGCGGCGTCGGGCCGAGCGCACCTGAGTCAGGCGGGTGCCGGCCACCAGGTGAGCGGCGGCGGGCCCGAGCCCGCCGCGGCCGCGACGGTAGCGGCGCAATTGGGCCCATCGGCATCCGGGGCCCGGAACAGGTGGGCCGGACAACGGCAGTCCGAGGCCCCGAACCGGGGCACCGGCACGGGACACAGGGCGGCCAGCGCGTACGCCCACGCGTGCTCGTGCCGCTGGCCATCAGCCCGGTACCAGGCACCCATCACGGTGGCGACGGTCCGCAGATGATCCACATGCCAGTGCCGGCGTGTCAGCGGCCGTGCATGGCGTAGCAACCGCGCTCGCAGGCCACCGGACTGCAGGGCACTGCCGCTGTAGATGTAGTCGCCGGACTCCAGCCGCACCTCGCCCAGCCGGCCGATCACGCAGGCAGCCGGCGTCTCCACCCGCAGGATCAACAGGTAGCTGCCGCCGACGCGCGGCGGCTCGCTGGTGGCGTCCCGGGCTTTTGCACTCACGCCGACGCCGCCGGACGCAGCCACTGCTGCGCCACCAGCCCGGTGACGATGAACACCAGCCCCACCAGGGTCGATGCCAGGATGACCTCGCCCACCAGCACGCGGATGAACACCAGGGACAGGAACGGCGACAGGAAGATCAGCATGCCGATGCGCGCAGCACTATTTGTGCAGCGCATGGCGCCCAGCCAAAGGGCGAAGGCGACGCCCATCTCGAACACCCCCACGTAGGCGGCGCCCACCAGGCCCTGCCACGGCGTCCCGTCCATGCCGTGCACCATAAGGCAGACGATCACGATCAGGGGGGCGGCCGCGGCGAAGTGGCTGAACAGCGACACCAGCGGCGGGCGCTGATCCCGGTTGGAACCGATCCAGTACAACGCCCATAACACGGTACTGCCCAGCGCCAGCGCCACACCCACGGGGTCGGCAAATTCCACCG
>JAWOFB010000306.1:0-3242 GCA_046482445.1 Ectothiorhodospiraceae bacterium
TGGCGTTGAATCCGTTCAGGTTAGCCACTGGTGTTCTCCTTGTTCTCGGTGGTGTTCTGGGTCATTGCCGACATGAGGGCCTGCCAACTCAGCGGAAGCTCGGCCGGCAGCGAGTAGCGGTTTTTTGCGAGGATTACGTTCGTGCCCTCTGTTAGCAGCACACGACGGTCGTCCTGACGGTGGGCGTAGAGGACGGCATCGGCCCATTCGATGAACGGCGGTGCTATCCAGTGCGGTATGTCCGGCGATGCCAGACGCTGGTCGTAGCCCTCGGGCGTGGTCATCTTCGTGTTGGCCGCGTGGGCCAGGAGGATGATGGCCGCACCGGTCTCGGCCACGGCGTTGAGCATCGGCAGAAGGTCGCGGTAGACGATGTTCTGGACGATCTCGCGCGCCTTGAAATACCCGCCGTGAGCGGTGCCCAGTGTGTTGGTGATGTCGCCCTGTGCCTTGCCGTCCAAGTCCAGAACGACATGCTCGACGATCCGCTGGACCATCCAGTCGATGGTGTCGATGGCCAGCGCCTGAGGCGCATCTGCCTTTGTCATGCCCGCCAGCTCGACCAGCCACTTGCGCATCTGCGGCCAGGACTGCAGGTACGGCGTGCGGGTCAGTCCGCGTACGGCTCCCGCGCCATTCTCGCAGTCCAGCAGAATGGCATTCGCCGAGGCGGCGAAGGTGGTTTTTCCGATGCCAGGCTGACCGTAGACAATCAGCTTCGGCGGCGCGGGCGTGGTGCTGTTGATCAGTGAGTTCATCAGGTTCATGCGAGGGCTCCTTCGCTGGGGACGGCGACGTTGGAATGCCAGGTCAGGGCCTGCCTGCCGCTGACGGTGCAGGTGCGGGACCTCCCGTTACGGACCATCCCGGCGCGGCGCAGTTCGGGTAGCCGTTTGTGGGCCTTGATGTCGAGGCGGTCCTCGATCTCGCGGGCGGTCAGGCCCGGAGTCCGGGCCACGGTCTCGAAGCACACCGCCCGGTGCTGTCGGGCCGAGCCGTTGGCTTCGGCCTCCCGCCCATGCAGCTCCGACGTTGGCGGGTCTGTGTTGCGATAGTTGGGTTTCATTGTGTTCTCCGGTTGTCTGTTGGTCTGTTCATGTCCTGTCTCGCCGGCCGGCGAATGGCAGGGGCGGGAGTCGAACCCGCGTCCCGGGGGCATGAACCCCGGGTAGCCCGGCCCTGCCGTGGTGCGCCCGGGTGGGTTTAGGGAGTCCGGCCGCCTCGTCCGTCAGAGGCATCCGTGCCGTTGCGGCACGCCGTCCCGCCCGGGCGCGAGAGAGGGTCACAATGAGTCGAGCACCCGAATCCTCTCATAGCCGGTCGGCCAGTAGTCGGTCTGCCGGCAATGCTGGAGCCGCTCGATGGCGTCCTCGTTTTCTCGTCGAGCACCGGCGAGCAGGTCCTGGCCCAGCCGCCATATGCCGCAGCGGAAGGGTTCTTTCTTCTCGACGGCGACCAGGTGGACAGGGACGAGTTGGCCTACCACCTGCGCGAGGATGGCCTGGTAGAAGGCGAGCTGGGTGTTGTAGCGGTATTCCCGGCTGTCGCGGACGAAGCGGTCCAGGTCGCGGGTCGTCTTGAGGTCGATGAGACCGCGATGGGGATGAATCCAGTCGAACCGTGCCTGGCAGGGCACGCCGCAGTACTCGGTTCGGACCACGCCCTCGGACCGACCGTGCAGGAGGAGGTCGACGGCTTCGTCGCATTCCGCCACGCCGCCGGCGAGGTTTTCGATCAAGGGCAGATCGTCATGGTGAATGCCCGGCTTGCCCTGGGCTTCTGCCCACTTGGCGAAGGCCTTTGTCTCGCGGCCGAACGGCTTGCCCTTGGTCTTGTTGATTGGCCCGCCGAGGGCGAACTGCGACTCATACGCCTGCCTGCCCTCGAGGATGCGGGTGTGGGTGGCCGTGCCAAGGACCATCGCATAGGCGACCTCTTCCTTGACCAGCCCCAGTATCTTCTTCCGGTAGAGCTTCGGGCAGCGGATGAAGTCGATGAGTAAATGGCTGCTGAGATACTCACCGGCCCTGGCGTGGTACTCGGCGGCCGGCTCGGCGCTCAGCACGCCGAGGTCGATGGCCAGATTGTCGTTCGCGGTCTGCGGCATTCTCGGACTCCCTTGCTAGCGGCGAGGCCTATTCGCCCCGTCCGTTCGCAAGAGTTATTTGCCAGACGGCCGCCAACTCCTCATGCGTGGACATGCCGTCGCCGGCGGATGTCCATGCATCGATTCCCTTAAGCGCCTCAATCGCAGGGTGTAACGACTTTTGAATACCCCTCAAAAACGCCTTCCTGACATATGTCAGCGATGTCCAGGCAAGGTCGGAAAGCCTTTCTGACAGTGTCCATGCAAGGGCGGAAAGCTTTCTGACAACCTTCCCGGCATATGGCTTTCGCCGGACAGCTCCGGCTCTACGGACATGTCCACGGTGATGCGGCGAGCATCGCGGTCGGCGGCTGGGACAGGCCCGGCCGCGGAACCGAACCCGGTACAAGGACGGACCGCGATGAAAGAGAAGCTATTGCTGGAAAGCTACAAAGGAGCGTTCGAGCCATGGAAAGCGACGCTGGCACTCAGCCGCATCAAGGCACTGGGCTTCCCGGAACGGGACTGGCCGGATTTGATGCAGGACCTGGCGGTGGTCATCCTCGAGTTCGAGTACGACCCCAACCATGACAATGGCGCGTCGGAGCAGACGGTGCTGTACGCGGTGATAAGCCTCTATCTGTTGCACCGTATGCGGGACCTCTACCGCCAGCGCGAGCGGTTCGCGGAATACCTCCACAGCCTCGGCGTCCGGGACGACGGCAGCTACGTCGGACCCGACCCGTGCATTGAGACCGACTACGGCCTCGCCCCGGACATCGAGCATGCCCTGTCCGGCCTCTCGTGGTTCGACCGTGCCGTCGCCGAGGGGCTGGCCGCCGGCACATCCAAAGCCGCGCTGGCCCGCAAGCTGGACTGCGAATGGAACACCATCCAGAAGGCCACGCTACGCATCGGCAAATGCTTCGGCCGGCTCGACCTGGACGGGGAGGGCCTGCGATGAACGAGCCAATGCTTACCAGCGAAGACGTAGCCCGATTGCTGGGCTGCTCCAAGCGAACCGTTCGCCGGCTGGTCGCCAAGGGGCAGATACCCCGGCCGCTGCGTATAGGCCGCCTCATCCGCTGGCAACAAGACGTCATCGTCACGTGGATGGCCGGCGGCTGTCCGCCGCAGAAATGACCGCCGCAGAAGC
>JAWOFB010000141.1:0-5048 GCA_046482445.1 Ectothiorhodospiraceae bacterium
GCCTGCAGGCTCTGCGGCAAATCGCCGATCTCGTCCAAGAACAGCGTGCCCTTGTCGGCGTGCTCGATCTTGCCGATGGTCTGGCGGGTCGCGCCGGTGAAGGCGCCCTTCTCGTAGCCGAACAGTTCGCTTTCCAGGAGGTTCTCCGGGATCGCGGCGCAGTTGATCGCGACGAACCGCTCTTTCGCGCGGTTGCTCAGGTCATGGACGGCGCGCGCCAGGACCTCCTTGCCGGTGCCACTGTCGCCCAGCAGCAGGACCGTCGCGTCGGAAGGCGCCACACGCTCCACCATGCGGCAGACCTGCAGCATGCCCGGGTCCGAGGTAATGATCCCGGACAGCGACGAGGTGCTGCCCCGCGCCAGGCGACGATTCTCTTCCTCGAGTTCGTACAAGCGTGCGGCGCGATCCACGATCAACCGCAGCAGTTCGGCGTCCACGGGCTTGATGTAAAAGTCGTAGGCCCCGAGTGCGACGGCCTTCAGCGCGTTCTCGCGATCATCGTTCCCCGTGACCACGATCACCTTGGTGCCGGGATTGAACGCGAGGATCTCCTCCAGGAGTGCCAGGCCCTCGGTCGCATTGGCGGGGTCGGGGGGCAGGCCCAGGTCCAGCGTGACCAGCTCGGGCTCGTGCCGGCGCATGTGAGCCATCGCGCTGGCGCGATCCTGCGCCTGGAGGATCTCGTAGCCGTCCAGGCACCAGCGCAACTGGCTTTGCAGGCCGGCGTCATCCTCGACAATGAGAAGCTTGAGCATCGACTCCATTACTTTGCACCGGCCCCCGCGAGGACATGATGGTGAACGGCACGAAGAGACTTCATGTGCCGTACTGCGGAAGGCGCAGCGTGAAGGCGGTCCCCTCGCCAACGCGGCTGGATACATCGATCCGGCCACCCATCCGGACCACCAGATCCCGGGCCTCGTACAGGCCGATGCCCATGCCGGCATTTCCCTTGGTGGTCTGGAAAGGGCGGAACAGCCGCCGACGCACGAAATCCTCGTCCATGCCCGCGCCGTTATCCTCGATTTCGATGATGGCCCATTGATCCCGGGTTTTCAGGGTCATGGTTATATCGCCGTTATCCGGTGTGGCCTCCTGCGCATTCCGCACCAGATGGAGCAGCACATTCCGCAGTGCGTCGCGGTTTCCGAGGACACCAGCGGGCGCCGCGATCGCCACCCGGGGCACCGGCTGGACCTCGCGGCTGTCGCGCGCGACTTCGTGCAGCAGGGCGTCCAGCTCGATGGCCTGACGCGGGCTGTCGGCACTCGGCTGCGCCTTGCGCAACTGGGCCAGAGTGCGTTCCAGGCGCTCGCGGGCATTGCCAACGGTGCGGAAGGCATCCGCCACGAACTCGGGGTTGTCGCGGTGGCGCTCGGCGTTGGCACTGATCAGGGACAGCTGGGCCGAGACGTTCTTGAGATCGTGGACCAGGAACGCGGCCAGACGGTGGAAGGTCTCGAACTGGCGTGCCTCCAGCAGCGCCTCGTCGGTCTGCACCAGGGCCACGTACACCGCCAGCTGACGGCCCGCGGTCTTCAACAGGTCGCGCTCCTCCCAGTCGATGCGATGCCGTGCGCGCGGCTGGGCGAGCACGACGAACCCCTCCAGGCCATCGCTTTTCAGCAGCGGCACCACCGCCCAGTGACGCGGGTTATCCACCAGCCACGGCGGCAACTCCAGGCCGTGATAGAACGCCGGGTCACGGCGGAATTCTTCGATGTCGATGACCCAGCCGGACTGCGTCAGGAACACCACCAGGGGATCATCCGGCTCCAGCGCCGCGTAATCCGGTTCGCCCAGATTCAGCACGCCATCGAGCGCGAAGGTGCCATCGTCCCGGTGGACCCAGAGCAGGCCGCCGGGACTCTCGACCAGCTCGCCAATGGCCTGGATGGCCCGCTGCCGGAACGGGGTTTCGTGGTCCGTCTGCGCCAGGGTGCCGGTAAACCGCAGCCATTTCTGGCGGTAGTCGTAGCGATAGTTGAAGAAATGCTTCGCCAGCCAGACACGTAACTGGGCACGCACACTGCCGGAGAAGAGCACGATCGCCAGCAACAGCACGGCCCCGAACAGCAGGGTGACCTGCAGCAATGCGCCCAGCTCGCCCCCGTGATGGCGCAGGTAATACCCCGCACCCCCCACCGCGAGGAGATAGAGGCCGGCCCCGAACAGCGACGCGGTGTGAAACAGGAGATGCCGGGAGACCGTGGGGCCCTCGCGCTGCGGCAGGCGCCGGCTCACCGCAACCGCCAGCAACGGCACCACCAGTGCATTGACGAACCCGCGGGCCTGCCACGACGGACTGTCGACCGTCTGGAACAGGACCAGATCGGCGAACAGGAACAGGTCGAATGCGAACAGGCCGCCCAGTCCCAGGCACAGGAACTTGATCTCCCAGCGATTCTGCGGCGGCGTGTTGCGGTAGACCTGCTCCACCAGCACGAGCCCGGCAATCGCCATCAACAGGGTTGCCAGCCCCGGCCAGACATCACCCAGCAACTGCGGCCACAGCATCGGCACCAGGATGAATAACAAAAAGGCCGCCACGGCACTGGCCCACCAGCGCAGCGCACGCGGATCGACCCCCGGGCGGCTGCTGCTGCCGGCAAGCAGCGCCAGCAGCACCGCAAACCATCCGGCATTGCGCGCCACTTCCATTGCGCCGCCGGAGATCGCCGCACTGGTTCCGTACTGCCAGGCGAGAAAGGCCAGATAGCCGGCCCAGCCCACCGACAACAGCGAGGCCAGCACCACCCAGAGGCCCGAAGGCCGGTTGCGCCAGCGCACCAGGGTGACGACCGCGAGGATCAGGAACGCAAGCGCCGCCGTCAGATAGCTGGTCGCGGCCAGGGGCATCGTCATCGCGGCTTCAGCGCGCGCCGCGTCCGAACAGTACGACCTTGACGGTCTCGAACAGGATCAGGATGTCCAGGAACAGGGTGTGATTCTTCACGTAGTAGAGGTCGTACTGCAGCTTTTGACGCGCATCCTCGACCGAGGCCCCGTAGGGATAGCGCACCTGGGCCCACCCCGTAATGCCCGGCCGGATGGTGTGGCGCGCCGGGAAATAGGGGATCTGCTCGGTCAACTGCTCGACGAACACGGGCCGCTCCGGACGTGGCCCGACGAACGACATACTGCCCTGAAACACGTTGATCACCTGCGGCAACTCGTCGATGCGCAGCTTGCGGATGATGCGCCCGACGCGGGTAATGCGATCGTCGTCGGACACGGCCCAGCGCGCGACGCCGTCCATCTCGGCATCCTCGCGCATGCTGCGGAACTTGCAGACCTCGAACGGTACGTTCCGCAGGCCGACGCGCGTCTGCCAGTAAAACACCGGGCCGCGACTCTCCAGCTTGATCGCCAGGGTCGTCGCCAGCATCACCGGCAGGGTAATCAACAGTAGCGTCGAACTGGCCAGTACATCGAACGTCCGCTTGATGGCATTGCGCGTCCAGTGCTGGCGGAACCCTTCGCCAAAGATCAGCCAGCTGGCGTTCAGTGAATCCAGCTGCACCCGTTGCTGTTCACGCTCGAAGAAGCTCGAGACGTCGGTAACCGCAACCCCGTTCAGCTTGCACTCGAGCAGCTGCCGGACGGGTAGATTGCCCCGACGGTCGCGGATCGCGACCACGATCTCGTGCGCACGGAATTCGCGCGCCATGTCCAGGAGACTGGCCTCGGGGCCGAGTTGCAGGGGGCGATCCAGAGCCTGCGGGGTCTCCTTCTCGCCCTCGGTCGTGATGTAGCCAAGAACCCTGAACGGCAGGTCTTCCGGACGCTTGTCGGGGTGGATGGTTTCGATCGCCCGGGCCCGGCTGCCGGTGCCCAGCACCAGGACCCGGCGCTTGAAGGCATCCGCCTCGGAAAAGTTGCACCAGAGGGTCCGCTCGGCGACCAGGCCGGTCAGTAACAGCAGGACCCCACCGCCGACGGCCGTCGGCGAGAACAGCGCCGTGGGCATGACGGCCCCATAAGCCAGCAGCAGCCCGCCGACCACCAGGATCGCCGGGACCAGGCGCAGCAGGGACCGCAGCATGCTGCGGGTCGCGAGGTAATCGGACTCGTACAGACCGGCGAGGGTGAGGACCACCAGAACGACCAGCGTCGCCGCCACCAACTCCGGGTCCAGCAGGCTGAGGGCCTCCGGCTGGAAGGGCGGCAGAGTCAGCACCACATACAGGCACATATACGCCACCACCAGCTCCGCAGCCGCAAGCATCAGGACACTGCGACGAATGTAGTGGCCAAAAATACGCACGACTACTCCGCTCGCCGAAGTGCTTGCGAAAGAGGGGTGTTCGTCCTTGTCAGGGGATCCATGTACACCGTCCCCGATCCCGTTGCATGGGAGTCGCCGCCCCCGGACGGCCCATCAAGCCCGTCCGCCCGGGACACGACCCCGCCCGCACGGGGTCGTCAGAAGCGTCGTTCCGGAATGATCAACGTGTCGCCAGGCAGCATGTCCACGTTGGCCGAGATATCGCCGCCGTTGACGAGGTCGTCCAGACGCACGCGATACTGCTGGCGCTCGCCGTTCTCGTTACGCACGATGACCGCGCGATTGCCTGCCGCGAAATCCGTGATCCCGCCCACCGCGATCATCACGTCCATCACGCTCATGTCCTCTCGGTACTGCAGGGCCTGTGGCTCCGCGGCCTGCCCGATCACCCGGACCTGGCGGTTATAGGGCCCGGCAAAGCCGGTCACCATCACGGTCACGATCGGATCGCGAAGGAACCGGGAAAGCTCTTCCTCCATCGCGCGGGCCAGCTCGGTGGGCGTCTGACCGCTTGCCTGGACGTCCTCGACCAGCGGAGTGGTGATCTGGCCATCCGGTCGCACCGAAACCCCCGTGGACAGATCCGGGTTGCCGCGCACGGAAACCTGCAGGGAATCGCCAGGACCGATGATGTACTGCTCGATCACGGCGCGTTCGATGGAGCTCGGGGCCTCGGGATAGTCCGTCGTGGCACAGCCCGCCAGCAACAGGGCTGGCAACAGGACGACGAGACCGAGGCGGGGCCCTGACTTCGGTC
>JAWOFB010000033.1:0-8054 GCA_046482445.1 Ectothiorhodospiraceae bacterium
CAAAGAAACCAATATTGTCCTGCCTGGAGGCGAAAAAGGAATTATTTCGATGCACCTGGATATAACTGAGAGAAAAGAGATAGAACAGGAGCTTAAAGAAAAAAATATTCTGCTGAACAGTATTCTAGAGAGTATTCAGGATGGTATAGCGGTTTTAAATCCGGATCTGACAATTCGCTATACCAACCCCACAATGGATGGATGGTATCAAAGTGGGCGTCCCCTAAAAAACAAAAAATGTTATCAGGGTTACTATGCTCAGGAGCAGAGCTGTGAGAACTGTCCGGTGCTTAAAAGCCTCAACAGCAAAAAAATGGAATCTGCTGTTAAAAAACTGCCGGAGTGGCATGAGCTTGATTATATAGAAATTTACAGTTATCTGGTCGCGCTCCACGATCTTCCCGCAGCCGTGGAACGGGTCCTGGAACTGGAGCCGCGCATCGCCGAACTTGCGGAGCGCTTCGTGGACAAGCGCCACAGCCTGTTCCTCGGGCGCGGCCCGCACTATCCGGTGGCCCTGGAGGGCGCGCTCAAGCTCAAGGAGATCTCCTATATCCACGCCGAGGCCTACCCGGCGGGGGAGCTCAAGCACGGTCCACTGGCCCTGGTGGACAGCGAAATGCCTGTGGTGGCCGTCGCGCCCAACGACGAACTCCTGGAGAAGCTCAAGTCCAATCTCCAGGAAGTCGAGGCCCGTGGCGGCGAGCTGATCGTCTTCGCCGACGACGCCGTCTCCTTCACACCCCGGGCCGGCCTCACCGTGATCCCGGTGCCGACGGTGAGCGAACGGGTCGCACCCCTGGTGTTCACCGTGCCGCTGCAACTGCTCGCCTACCACGTGGCCGTACTCAAGGGCACCGATGTGGACAAACCCCGCAATCTGGCCAAGTCCGTGACGGTGGAATAGCGCGAACGCGGACCGCCGTCCCACTGGGCCCTGACCTGGCCCGGCCTCCACCGACGGCGCCCCGTGATCCGGATGCATCACCTTTGAAGACGGGTGGGGACGCCGTTCGCCACGACTCGGTCACAGCGACTGCGCAGCCCGTCCGGTGTCGTCACACCCACACGGCGGCTTTCTCACGCGTTGTCTCGGTTCGATGTCAGTGAGTCCGCCGGTGCGCAGCGCGCACCGGCGACCAACGATGACGCTACGGCAACAAACCCGCCACCACCCCGAGAAGCACGGGCGCGACAATGCCGAGCGCGAATAGCGTGCCGAGGGCAATCAGCCCGAAGGAATACGGCCAGGTTCGGTTGGTCTGGAGCACCTCATCCAGCAACGGCCGCTGCAGCCGATCGGGAACCTCGTTCCCGAGGCGCGTGTATTTGCAGTGCGTGCACTCCATCCCTGGTTTGCGTCGGATTGTCACGAACGGGATCCAGAAGATGTGGAAATAGCGCAGCTGCGCGAGCGTATGGTGGCGGGTCGATTGGCAGTAGACATTATGGATTGACCTGCCCGACCTCGAAGACGTGGGTTATGTTTAAGAGGTCAGGCAAACACAGAGCCAAATCGAGGGGGCAGGTCATGAATGAGTCTAGCGCAAAAGGGATTCACAAGGCAGAGCGGGTCAATCAGGCGAGCGGGGGTTTTGGGGCTGATTGGGGGCACGCGGACGCGGTCTACCCTGCCTACGTTGGCCTGGATGTGCACAAGGACACGATTGCGGTTGCGGTCGCCGAGTGCGGCCGTGGTGACCCGGTGTATGAGGGGGTCGTGGCCAACACACCTGGCAAGGTCGCTGGTCTCATTGAGCGGCTTAGTGGGCGTTATGGCGGCGAACGGCTGCTGTGGGTCTACGAGGCGGGGCTGTGTGGGTATGGGCTGTACCGGCAGTTGGTCGCTAGTGGCCATGACGCGGAGGTTGTGGCGCCGTCGCTGATTCCGCAAAAGGCTGGAGATCGGCGCAAGACCGACCGCCGCGATGCGCTGGGTCTGGCGCGGCTGTCGCGGGCGGGCGAGCTGACCGCGGTGTGGGTGCCGGACCAGGAGCAGGAGGCGATTCGGGATCTGACTCGGGCGCGCGAGGATATGAAGAAGCTCGAGCTCAAGGCGCGGCAGACGCTGGGTGCGTTTTTGCTGCGCCACGGGCAGGTGTATAGCCAAGGCAAGAGCCGTTGGACGCAGGCTCATTTTCGCTGGCTGGAGACGTTGCGCTTTGACTCGCCAGTCCAGCAGATCGTGCTCCAGGAGTACATCGAGGCGGTCAAGGCAGCCCAGCGCCAGGTCGCAGGCCTTGAGCAGCAGATGCGCGCGGCGTTGGCGCAGTGGTCCCTCGCCCCCGTGGCTGAGGGGCTGATGGCGCTACGCGGGATCAGCCTGATCAGCGCGATGACCATTCTTGCCGAGCTCGGTGATATCACGCGTTTCGACTCGCCACGCCAGCTCATGGCCTATCTGGGCCTGGTCCCCAGTGAGCACTCCAGCGGTAGCAGTCGCCGCCATGGGCCCATTACCAAGGCCGGTAACGGACACGTTCGCCGGGTTCTCACGGAAGCCGGGTGGAATTACCGCTTCCCGGCGCGCAAGACCCGCGATATTGAAAAGCGCGCCGAGAAAACCCCGCCTGGTGTCCAGGCCATTGCCTGGCAGGCGCAAAAGCGCCTCTGCGGGCGATACCAACATTTGATTCATGCCGGCAAGGTCAAACAGCAAGTGACCACGGCGGTGGCGCGCGAGTTGGCCGGCTTCATCTGGGCGATCGCCTGCGAGGTCAACGGCAAGGCCCATGGTGGCCGTGCGCTCGCCTAAGCGCCGCGGCGCCTGGCAGGCCACTGTCACGAATTTAAGGGCAATCGGCGATCAGTGGCTTCGGGTCAGGGCATGGGAGGCCGGTGAGGAGAACCCCTGGCGCTCCTATGAGGCGCCCTTGCGCGCAAGGGCCGACCCTCGACAGTAGATAAGGGCAGCTCCGCGACGAAGTGACGTCCGGTCGGTAACCAACCCACGTATATCAGAGGGATCCACCGTCGCAAATCGCTTCCCGTGCCCTGACCCAAAGCTATTGAAAGAAGGAGGGTTTTCCAGAGCATTGCGAGCAGTTATTGACAGGTCAATCCATATCAGGGGCAGGGCTCCTGTTCCGTGGTCTTGCCGGGCAGCACCGTTCCTCGGGTACCGAAGATGATCATGGCAACCTCCTGTCTTTTGTTTCTGCTTCCTCAGTCGGCATCTGGAGTGCCGCTTGAATACGGGGTCGACCTGCAGTGTGGCCGCAGGGTGCTACGGGCGAGCAACCCACGGCACCGATACGGTATCCAATGCGCGCCGATCCGACCAAGGGCGGATAACGCGACCCCATGCGGCAGGTTGCGGGATCCGCGCTTTGCTGTGTAATTTTTCTGGTCAAACGGGGCTTGACGCCGCTCGCCCATTTCGGGATCTGCAAAGTCGCCCTATTGGCTGACTAGGGCCCGAGGCTTCGAAAACCCCGCATCGAGGTAGCCCGAGACCAAACTGCAAGGGAGACTGCACATGACGGCAACGGACGCTCCGGCCAAGAATCCCCTCGCTGCGCGGTGGCGACGCCTCCTCGCCCTCATCGTCGACCTCGCATTCTTGTGGCTCATCTGTCGCGGGATCGGAACCCTGACAGCGGATGTCTTGATCCCCCTCGGTGACTGGGCACGGCTCATTGGCCTCGGCCTGATGCTCGCCTATTTCACGTGGTGGGACAGCCACCTTGGTTCCGGGGCCAAGCCCGGGGAAGCGGCTACTGGGTATCCACGTCGTTGACCGTGACGGCAACCGGCTCACCGCCCAGCGCGCCGCTCCGCGGGTGATCCTGATTGCAACGCCGTTCGCTTTGAACGGGTTGTACTTCAGTCCCAACAGCCCCGTGGAGCTGGTCGTCGGCGGTGTTCTAAGGAGGTCTGACCATGGAAGAATTTCGTCCGCCTCAATCCACGCGACTGGTCATGATGGTCTGCGCCGTTTTCTTCCTGGCACTTATCGGGTTCTTTGTTGCACTCCCACGGATTGCAGCAGACGAGGGCGGGGGCGCGAACACTGCGCTTATCAGCCTCTCGATGTTCGGTGTTCTCCTCTTCGGCGGATTGTTATTCCTGAGCTTATGCGCGGTTCGCTCGTTACCCCTTGCCGGGATTTGTGTCGATGAGGACGGCATCTGGCCCCGCGAGGGTTCCAAGGCTGAGGGGCTCCTCACCTGGGAGGCCATGCACACCGTACGCAAGGGCTTGCAATCATTGGTGGTGACGGATGCCACCGGAAAGCGCCGGGTCAAGATCGATCGGCACCTGGCCAACTCCACGCAACTGCGAGAACGGGTTCTCGACCAAGTCGCCCGGGTGCGCACTGACAGTCCGTACGGCGCCTATCAGAAAACCCGCAGCCACTACGCCGGGGCAGTGGGTGGTAGTGCTCTCCTGATTGGACTGGCGGCGTTCACGGCATACGCCGGCTCGCTGCTTGTGGGCTCCATTCTGGCGGTGTTCGCCGTGGGCGCGACCGCTTATGACTTCCTGAAAGTGCCCGGTACCTTGGAGATCGGGCAGGACCGGATCACGGTGAAGTCGGCGACCGGCGAACGCCGGATCCCGTTCACCGCCATCCGCCGCGTAAAACTCAAGGATGTCCAGGATAAGGCCTACAAGTTTCCTTACGTGGAACTGGAAACCGACGACGACAACAACGGCTTCCAGCTGACGCAGTTCGGCATCGACGCTCCGACCCTGTGTATGCGCCTCTCCCAAGCCCTGCAGCAGGCACGATAAACGTCTGACCCCGCGAGTCGCGTGGGCGAATCGCCCGACCCGATTCGCGGGGCGACTGTCCACCCGAAGCCCGATCAGCGCCCGAACGGGTACCGGCCCTTGTCATTACAGGTCGTCGAGTCGGTCCTGCTCGTCCTTGGGCAACTTGTCCCGGGTGCGGTGCTCGAAGTCGCTGGCGTCGTGGCGCTCCGGTAGTTGCTCGTGGGGCGCGCCCCAGACACGGTTGACCATGCGGCCGCGTTGGACCGCCGGGCGCTGGTCGATGGCTTCCGCCCAGCGGACCACGTTCTCGTAGGTATGGACCTGCAGGAACTCGGCGGCGCCGTAGAGCCGGCCCAGCACCAGGGCGCCGTACCAGGGCCAGATGGCCATGTCGGCAATGGTGTACTCGTCGCCGGCAATAAACGGGCGCCCCGCGAGTTCACGGTTGAGCACGTCCAGCTGCCGCTTGGTTTCCATGGTGAAGCGGTTGATGGCGTACTCGTAGGACTCGGGCGCGTAGGCGTAGAAGTGGCCGAAGCCGCCGCCAACCAGGGGCGCGCTGCCCATCTGCCAGAACAGCCAGTTCATGCATTCGGTGCGCGCCGGATTCGCCTTAGGCAGAAAGGCGCCGAACTGCTCGGCCAGGTAGAACAGGATGGAACCGGACTCGAAGACCCGCGTCGCCGGCGTGGTGCTTTGATCCAGCATGGCCGGGATCTTGGAGTTGGGATTGACGCCCACGAAGCCGCTGCCGAACTGATCACCCTTGGTGATGCGGATCAGGTGGGCGTCGTACTCGGCCCCCTGGAGGCCGCTGGCTAGCAGCTCCTCGAGCATGATCGTGACCTTGACTCCGTTCGGGGTTGCCAACGAGTAAAGCTGAAACGGGTGTTTCCCCAGCGGCAGCTCCTGCTCGTGCGTGGGGCCGGCGATGGGACGGTTGATGCTGGCGAACTTGCCGCCGCTTGCCTGTTCCCACGTCCAGACCCGCGGTGGGGTATAGGTTGATGCCGCCATAGAAGACCTCCGTTACCTGATCTGAGATTGGGCACCGGCTGCTCGCGGTTTCGGGCCCGGACCGCTGGCCCCGGGTCGGACCGTGCCGTGTGCTTGCTGGATGCCCCCGGCCAGTACGCCATGGCGCCGACGCAGCGGCCCTCGCATGCCGTGAATCCCGTGGCTCGGTTCCGGCGCACCCTGGCGACGAAGCAACCGGATCCCGGTCTCGTTGATCCGCTGCGACTGGAACGGTCAGCGCCGGGGCGGCCAGGGTACGCTGATGACCCGGTCAGTATCCCGGGCTGTGGGCAGTTCTTCCGCGAGTGCAGCCACGATGCTTTGCGGCTCGGGGCGCTGCTGCGCCGCCGCGTGATCAATGCCGCAGAGCGTGATGGCGGCCGAGGCGTTGAGGTATCCGCTCTGCGTTTCATAGGCGCGCACGTTCAGCGCCCGGTGTACACGCCGGAAGGTGTTGGGATGGCAGTCATCCTTGCGCTCGTGGTGCATCAACACGGCGAAGGTCTGGGAGTCCACCATGCCCACGCGGTCCAGTGGGCGTACGCTGTGCACCAGGCGACGGCCCATGATGGTGACAACCTCTTCGGCGGTTTCTGGCCCATACTGGGCCTCAATGGCATCGCGCTCGTTGAGCCGCGTCAGCGCGACGCCGGCGCTGCCGTCGCGTTCTTGCACGTGACGCAGGAGGCGGTTGAGCTGGTCCTCCACATAATCGCGGCTGCCGATGCCGGTCTCGGCATCGAAAACGCTCTTGCCTGCGAGCTCGCGGCGCAGCGCGCCAAGCTCCCGGCCCGTGGCAAGGAGATCGTTCTGGAGCCGGGCGATGCGTCCCGCGGCGTAGAGCCGGGCCAGGAGTTCCTGATTGTCCGGGGCTTTGCTGATGAAGTCATCCACGCCATTATCGAACGCCTGTGTCAGCGAGGCCGTTCCTTCGCGGGCGGTCAACAAGATAATGTAGGTGTAATGATTGCTGTCTTCGTCGAGCTGGCGGATCTGGCGCGTGAGCATCAGCCCGTCCATGCCCGGCATGAGCCAGTCAGCGACGAGAATGTCCGCGGGGCGTTCGCGCTGCATGGTCAGCGCCTGCTGCGCGGAGGAGGCGGCGCGGATATCGGTGAACCCGGTGCCGCGTAGCACACGCCGCAGCATCTCCAGGGTAAAGCGTGCGTCGTCGACAATGAGAATCGGGACGCTGTAGTCGCTCTGAGGCGCGTCGCTGGTTGCCATGTGCAAGCGATCTCCCTTGTCCGGCTCCTTGTTACTGTAGGGCCGCTAAAACAAAACACATTCCAATAAGCCCCGCCCCGCCGAGCACCTTCATCATACGGCGGGGACCGGCAATGAGGGAACGCCTCCATGAACCTGCGTGACCTGCGCTACTTGATCGCCGTAGCCGATCACCGCCATTTCGGCCGTGCCGCCGAGGCGTGCTTCGTCAGCCAGCCGACGCTCAGTGCCCAACTGAAGAAGCTCGAGGCCTTTCTCGGTGTGCAGCTGGTGGAGCGTTCCAGCAAGCAGGTCCTGCTCACGCCCATTGGCCACGAAGTGGCCCAGCGCGCCCGCGACATCCTCAGCCTGTCCGACGACATTGTCGAGCTTGCCCGCGCGGCCAGCGATCCGCTGGCCGGGGACCTGCGGCTGGGTGTCATCCCGACTCTGGCACCGTACCTGCTGCCGCATCTGCTCCCGGCCCTGAGCCGGGAGTTGCCGCGGCTGCGCCCGATTCTCCACGAGGACCGTACCAGTCACTGTCTGGAAAAACTGCGTCACGGCCACCTGGATATGGTATTGATCGCGGTTCCGGTGGAAGGGGCCGACGCGTTCCCTCAGGCCGCTTTGTTCGAGGAACCATTCCTGCTCGCGGCGCCGTCGGAACATCCCCTGGCTCGTTCCCCGAGCCTGAGTCTGGACGACCTGAGCGCGGCCCGCGTGCTCCTGCTCGAGGAGGGGCATTGCCTGCGCGATCAGGCCCTGAGCCTGTGTTACGCGGCCGGTGCGCGCGAGGCGACCGAATTCCAGGCGACCAGCCTGGAGACGCTGCGCCAGATGGCGATGAGCGGGGCCGGGATCACCTTGCTACCGGAGCTTGCCGCTTTCGCCCACGGCGATCCCGGCCCGCAGGATCGCCTGGTCCTGCGGCGTTTCGGGCAGCCGCAGCCGCGGCGCCGTATCGCCGCGCTCTGGCGCAAGGGGTCCGCCCGCGAGGCCACCGTTCAGAGCGTCGTCAACGTCATCCGCGAACTGCCGGTTGTGCAGGAACTCGCCGCCGCAGGGTAAACGCCCCGGCGCCGCCGCGAGTTGGTACACTCCGCAGCCAT
>JAWOFB010000271.1:0-10084 GCA_046482445.1 Ectothiorhodospiraceae bacterium
CTCGCCTCTCGATCCGCAGGATCGCGACGTCGACTTCGCCGGTATCTACCTACAGGACCTGGTCTCCCTCGGTGATCACTGGAAAATCCTCGCCGGCGGCCGCTACGAGCAAGCCGACACGCGCTTCGCGCGGGGCGGCACGGTTCTCAATGACGCCACGGACCAGGAACTCTCGCCGCGGCTGGGCCTGATCTACAAGCCCAACCCGGATACGACGCTCTACACAAGCTACACCGAGTCGTTCAACCCCTTCGTATTCCGGGTCAGAGAAAGCGGCGAGCCATTCGAACCCGAAACGGGCGAGCAGATCGAAGCCGGGATCAAGCGCTCTCTGTTCGATGGCCGCATGACGGCAAGCCTGGCCGGGTTCGAGATCACCAAGGAAAATGTCCTGACGCCGGATCCGGATGATCCCGACCGCACCATTCAGACCGGGGAACAACGAACTCGGGGGATTGAACTGGATGTCACGAGCGATCGTATTGCGGGCTGGCAGTTCGTCGGCACGCTCTCGTATCTCGATGCGGAAGTCACCGAGGACAACGCCATCGCCGAGGGCAACCAGCTCCCCAACGCCCCGGATTGGAGTGGCAGCCTGTGGGCGGTACACCAATTCCAGCAGTGGCCAGCACTGGAACTGGGTGGCGGTTTGTTCTTCGTCGACGACCGCGCCGGCGACATAGACAACACTTTCCGCGCCGACAGTTACCAACGAATGGACCTTTTCGCCCGTTACACTCTACGGGAAAATCTCCGTTTCCAGGTTAACGTCAACAACGTCTTTGACGAGGAGTTCATTGCGTCCTCGACCGGGCGCACACGGGTCGAACCCGGCGCGCCGCTACAGGCTTTCGCCCGTTTGGAGTATCGCTTCTGAGGCCGCAATCGATCATGCGGAGAGATGGAGCCTCGGTCCTCGCTTGCGTTTGCCTGCTCGGCTTCGCCGTATGCCGAGCCAACGCTGCCGAGCCGACCCCGCCCTCCGCGGCCGACCTGGTGGATATCCGACGCGCCGAAGCCGTAGCGCTGGCGCCCGACGGCAGGCGCGCGACCGTGACGGTCAGCGCTTATCCCGATGAGGCCGACGACAACGCGGTCCACCAGCCGCGTGTTTTCGTTGTGCCGACCAGGGCGGACGACGCGGGCATCGAACCGCTGCTCGCCAGCGACCGTGCCAGCCGCGAGCCGGCCTGGTCGCCCGATGGCGACCGGGTCGCCGTGGTCATGGACGACGAGGCAGGCCGCACGCGCCTCTACCGGGTCGATCCCGATAGCGGTGCGGCGGACGCCGTCACACCCGGCGAAGCCCACGCCTCGCCATCGGCGCCGACCTGGTCCCCAAACGGTGATCGTATTGCCTTCCTCGGTCCGGAGCCGGAGCAAGCGGCGGCCTGGCGCGCGCGTGATCCCCGTGTGGCCAGCGACGAGTCGCCGAACACTCGGCTCTGGGTCGTGCCGGCCGAGGGCGGCCAGCCGAAACCGATTACCCCGGTCGGTTGGGATGTCGAGGGCATGACCTGGTCGCCCGATGGCGAACGCCTGGCCGTTATTACTGCCGGACTGGAGTCCGACCGGTACAGTCTGGTGACCCTGAACGCAGCAGGCGGCGACCGCGAGACGCTCAGCCACGAGGCCAACTGGCTCGGCACGCGCAATCAGATCCTCGACTGGTCGCCCGGCGGCGACCGGATCGCGTTCGCCCATACGCGCTCACCGAACCATTACGGTCACGCGATTGGTGTCATCGCCGCCGACGGCGGTGGTTTCCGCCGGGTCCTCGACGACCATCCCGGCACGATCATGCGCGCCGAATGGGCCGATGAGGGCGAGAACCTGTTGGCTCAGGTTTTCCAGGGGCAGGCGTCGCGCCTGCTCCGGGTAGCGTTCGACGACGCGAACAACCCGACCACCCTGACGACATTCAACGCCGGTTACCCCGGTTACACGGCGTCCGACGGCACCATCGTGTACCTCGCCAGCGAGGCCGACAGCCCGGCCAACCTCTGGCGCTACCGAGCCGATGCAGCCGATGAGCGCCTGACCGACCTCAACCCGGCGCTGCGCCAGCGGGCGCTCGGCGCGGTCGAAACCGTGACCTGGGTCCATCCGGATGAAGGCCACGAACTCGCAGGTATCCTCGTCACCCCGCCAGCGAGCGCCGGCCCGGGTCCGTGGCCGCTGGTCGTCCAGCCCCACGGCGGTCCGCACCACCATTGGTGGAAAGGCTGGCGCGGCGCCTACGACGACTGGGCGCAATGGTTGGCACCGCGTGGCTACGCCGTATTCCTGCCCAATCCCCGAGGCTCGACGGGCCGCGGACAAGCGTTCGCCCGGGCGCTCGAGAATCAGCTCGGTGACCCGGATGGCGAGGACATCCTTGCCGGCGTCGATGCCCTGGTCGAACGGGGCATCGCCGACCCGGAGCGCCTCTACATCGGCGGTGGCAGCTACGCGGGCTTTCTCACCAGCTGGCTGCTGACCAAGACCGATCGGTTCCGCGCGGCCGTGGTCTGGGCCGGTATCAGCGATTTCGTGAGTTTCGCAGGTTCCGCCGGACTCGGTGACGCCTGGTCGGAAGCGTTCTTCCCTGCCAGCGTCCAGCACCGTATGGCGGCGTACGCGGACCGCTCGCCGATCCGCTACCTGGATCGGGTCGAGACGCCGACGCTCATCATGCACGGCGAGGATGACGGCAAGATCCCCGCCAGTCAGGCGCGGCAGCTCCACCACGGGCTCCAGGCGCTCGGCGTTGAGAGCGAACTGGTGATCTATCCGGATGCTGGGCACGGTTTGAGCGAGTACGGCCACCAGATCGACGCGCTGGAACGGATCCAGGACTGGATTGAGGCCCATTGAAGGGCAGCGCCAAGTGTCGCCTCGCTCGCAAAAATAAAAGGCAAAACGTGGAGACAAAACGTGGACACCCAGTTCGCGCCAGGCTCGGTCGCAGACGTGCAGCGATGTTCGGGTACGGGGAAACAGACACGAGTGGCGCGACGCTCGACGTCTAGCGGTAGGACGACAGCTCGGTTATCGAACGATCAGGGCGCACCCGCCCCGACAGCAGGCACGAGGCCGGTGCCTGGAGTCATGGTCGGCCAGGGACGGACCGAGCCCGCACCAACCGGAACAGCGCATTGGCCTCGCGGACGCCCTTGATGAACCGCTGGCCGAACGCCGGCGCCGCCACCCGCAGGCGATCAGCATGGCCGATGAACAGGTACTGGGTGTCCATTCTCGCTTTTGATGCGGCTGCCCGTCGGAGCAGGGAGGAAGACTGGAATAGATCCGCCGCTCAAGTTACACTTTTTGGTGAAACTTGGAGTGGCTACGATGGAAGCAACCACAAAAGACCTTCGTCTGCATACCCGCGAACTGATCGCTCTGACGGACCGCGGTGAGGAGGTCATTATCACGTATCGCGGCAAGGCGCGGGCCAGGTTGGCACCGCTGGAGACTGGCCCCCAATCCCGCCGCCCTGGGATCAACCCCGTCTTCGGCCTGTGGGCTGACCGGAACGACATGCCCGGTGTTGAAGAGCAGGTACGGCAATGGCGTAAGCCACGGAACCGGTCCTGATGCTGGTCGATACCGATGTGTTGATCTGGAATTTCAGAGGTAATGAACGTGCAGCTCAGTCCCTAGACCAGTCACGGGCTATTTCCCTGTCCGCCGTTACCTACATGGAACTGCTGCAGGGCCTGAGGGATCAATCCGAGTTTCGGCAATTGCGCCAGGCCATACGTTACTGGCAGGCAGACATTCTTCATCTCGATCACGATATATCCAGCCGGGCCATGTACCTGGTGGAAACCTACAGCCTGAGCCACGGCCTCCAAATGGCAGACGCGTTAGTTGCTTCCACAGCGCTGTCGGCGGGTTTGCCCCTTTTTACCGCCAACGACAAACACTACCGCTTTATCGATGGTCTGGAGATAACAATCTTCCGTCCCTAAGAGTCTGTTTTTACTCTTAAGGAAGCGCTGAAACGCGACTACCGAACCCCGTCTCCAAACGGAGGCGGACCCATCCATTTGGACAGTTCAGAGGGGTGTGAAAGGAAACCTCTTCCCCTGTCAAGTCGCCGACGGCGGGCAGTTGGCGAACCCGTCGATCGCGGCCGGCGTGTATTCGCGAAGCCGCTGCTTGGGCCGCTGGTGGTTGACGTACCGAAAGGAGGCGTCCAGCCCACGGGGACAGTTGCCACTTCCGGGGGGCGAACATCGGCGCCCAGGTCACGCGATGCTTCCTGGCAGACCTTCAGCGGTGTTCGGCCACGGGGAAACAGACACGAGAGGCGCGACGCTCGACGTCTAGCGGTAGGACGACAGCCCGGTAATCGGCCGATCAAGGCGTACCCGCCCCGATTGCAGGCACGAGGCCCTTGGCTGGCGTCATGATTGGCCAGGAACGGAACGGGTCAGCCCCAACCGGGACCAGCGCATTGGCCTCGCGGACGCCCTTGATGAACCGCTGGCCGAACGCCGGTGCCGTCACCCGCAGCCGGTCGGCGTGGCCGATGGAGCAAGTGCTGGGTGTCCATTTCCGCCAGCGAGCCGCGCCTTGAGGACCGTCGGGTGGTGATGGCGCCGCTGTGGACTGAGTTGCTCGTCGGTCATGTAGCGGTTGCTACACATCCCTTCTCCTGCCTTGCCACAGCGGCGCAGAAACGCACTGGGGCCTGACACGATTTCTGGGAAGGTTAGTACTTGCTTGCGTGCACGGAGTTGGGACCGCCATCCTTGCTCCCACCCGCCGCGGTGGATTCCCCGCGGTTGGGGTTTGAGTGCGTCGCATGCAAAGCAGAAAAGGACATTGAAAGATAAAGGAGTGAAGCCATGATGGACTTCAAGATCGGCGAGATCCTCTCGCTGTTAGGGCGGACGTTCCCGTTTCTGATTTTTCGCTTCCTGATCTATTTCGCGATCACCCTGGGCTATGTCCTGATCACCGGGGTTGGTGCCGGTGTCGGCGCGGGGATCGGCTCGCTGGGTGACGCGGCCGGCGCCGGCGGTCTCTGGGGCGGCGTGATCGGCGTCGGTGTCGCCGGGGGCATCATGTACTTCCTGCGGGAGTACCTGCTCTATCTGGTCAAGGCCGGGCACATCGCTGTCCTGGTGGAGCTCATGGAGGGCAAAGAGCTACCCGGCGGGCGCGGCCAGATTGACCATGCGCAAACGGTGGTGCGGGAGCGCTTCGGCCAGTCCTCGATCCTCTTCGGGCTCGATCAGCTGGTCAAGGGGATTCTCAAGGCGTTCAACAAGACCTTTTTCACCATTGCCAACTTCCTGCCTATTCCCGGTATCCAGGGGATCGCCAAGTTCATCAACACGGTGGTGAACCTGTCCCTCACCCATCTCGACGAGGTCATTCTCGCCTACAACATCCGCGAGAAAGCGGATAATCCGTGGGCGGCGAGTCGCACGGCCCTGATTCTCTACGCCCAGAACTACACGGCGTTTCTCAAGAACGCGTTCTGGCTGGCCTTCATCATCTGGGGCCTGACCTTCCTGGTGTTCCTCGTGATCCTGGGCCCGGCGGTGGCTGTTGTATCCCTGTTACCGAGCGGGGCCAGCTCCCTGGCTTTTGTCATCGCGTTGGTGTTCGCCTGGGGCATCAAGCAGGCGGTCATCGAGCCGGTGGGCATGACGGCGCTGATGCAGGTGTTCTTTACCGTCACCGAGGGTCAGGAGCCGGACCCGGAATGGGAGAGCCGGCTGGAGGGTGTCTCGGACAAGTTCGCCGAACTCAAGAACCGCGCTCTGGGCGAGGGCAGCGACCAGTCGGTGCCACAGCAGCCGGCCACCTAAGCCGGTGCCCCGCCATCCCTCCGCCGGGCGCTAGCCGGCCCCGGCCGCCCGGCGGAGGCGCCCTAGCCTGTGTTCCGGGAGGATCGAATGACCACCGCCCTGATCGTCCCGATGGCCGCTCATGTCGTGCTGGCGGCCGGTCTTTATGCCCTGCTGACCATCGCCCGCGCGCCCACTGTCTGGGGCATCGGCCGCCGTCCCGATGGCACCAACCCCTGGGCGATCATCGAGCCCCGCATCAGCGCCAACCTATCCAATCAATTCGAATGGCCGCTGTTCTTCCACGTCGCCTGCGTGATCCTGATGCCGACGGATCCTGGACCCGTGGCCATCGGGCTGGCCTGGATCTTCGTCGTGGGCCGTCTCCTGCACAGCGGTGTCCAGATCCTGACGTCGAATGTGCGCCTGCGGGGGCTGGTTTTCACGGTCAACTTCGTCGCTGTGATGGGCTTGTGGGGTTATGCGGCGATGGTGGGTGGTTGATCCGGCGCTGCAACCGGCTCATGGCAGGACTGGCTCGCGGTTAACCCATCATCCCCAAAACGCCGCGCAGGGATTGTTCCACCGCTTCCATCTCGGCCGCGGTAAGAGTGGTTAACGGCCCATTGCCCAGGCGAGCCGGGTCCAGCGCCCGCGGTTTCTCGACGGCCACGTAAGAATCCACCAAGAGTCGCTCGCGAGCCCCAATCGGTACGCGGAATCGCTGCATGCCGGGACGGATTTGTGTGGTCAATGGCAGAACAATCACCGTATCTGCGTCGGCATAGGTCAGCGCATCCGCCTGTATAACGACCACCGACGTATCTTGCCGACTTCGTTGCCCCGGGTCGGATTCAGGTTTCCGACCTAGACTCACCAGGGCGGCTCATTCCCACCAGCGTCCGCCAGGATTTGCCCCTGAATCGGTTTCTGAGCGAAGCACGGCGTCCATATCGTCCTCTGGCAGCTCAGCCATGAGTTCACGCGAATCCGCCCGGGCCGCGTGATCCCCCAGCCATTCCTTCATCTCATGGATCATATCCCGCATGAAGCGCTCGCGCTCGCGGCGGACCACATACTCTTGTACGGCTTCGCGTACCAGTTCCGAGCGGCCTTTGTGAGCCAGGCGCGCCTCGGCCGCGAGCTTGCGTTCCAGGTCATCAGGGAAGCGGACACTGAGAGTCGGCATCGCTACACCGTGTGGTTCAATATGCACGACAAAATATAGTGCACTTCGTAGCGGGAACACAGTCCACTCGGCATCAGGCCCCGGCCAGGGCATCCAGCCGCGCCCTCGCCTGCTCGACCTGGGCCCGGACCTGGTCCGGGGCGGTGCCGCCGATGTGGTCGCGGGCGGCGACGGAGCCCTCCAGGGTGAGCACGTCGTAGACGTCCTCGCCGATGGCCTCGGAGAAGCCCTGCAGGGTGGCCAGGTCCATGTCCGCCAGGTCCACGCCCTGGTCGATGCCATGGCGCACGGCCGCGCCCACCACCGCGTGGGCGTCGCGGAAGGGCACGCCCTTGCGCACCAGGTAGTCGGCCAGGTCCGTGGCCGTGGCGAAGCCCTTTTTCGCCGCCGCGAACATCACCTCGGGTTTGGGTTCCATGGCCGGCACCATGTCGGCGAAGGCGCGCAGGCAGTCGAGGACCGTGTCCACGGTGTCGAAGACCGGTTCCTTGTCCTCCTGGTTGTCCCGGTTGTAGGCAAGCGGCTGGGACTTCATCAGCGACAGCAGGCTGACCAGGTGGCCGTTCACCCGGGCGGTCTTGCCGCGCACGATCTCGGCCACGTCCGGGTTCTTCTTCTGGGGCATGATGCTCGACCCGGTGCAGAAGCGGTCCGGCAGGTCGATGAAATCGAACATGGGCGAGGTCCACAGGATCATCTCCTCGGCCATGCGCGAGGTGTGGGTGAGCAGGATGGCCGCCGCGGCGGTGAATTCCATGGCGAAGTCACGGTCCGAGACCGCGTCCAGAGAATTGTTACCGGGGCGATCGAAGCCCAGTTCGGCGCAGGTCATGGTCCGGTCGATGGGGTAGCTGGTGCCGGCGAGCGCTGCCGAGCCCAGGGGCATGACGTTGAGCCGCCGGCGGCAGTCCTCCATGCGCTCCTGGTCGCGCACCAGCATCTCGTACCAGGCGAGCATGTGGTGGCCGAAGCTCAGCGGCTGCGCTACCTGCAGGTGGGTGAAACCGGGCAGAATGGTATCCGCCTCGCGGTCGGCGAGTTCCACAAGGCCGCGCTGGAAGCGCATGAGCTCGGCGCGGATGGCGTCGATGGCCGCGCGCAGATACAGCCGTACGTCGGTGGCGATCTGGTCGTTGCGGGAGCGCCCGGTGTGCAGCTTCTTGCCCGCCTGGCCGATGCGCTCGGTGAGCCGGGCCTCGATGTTCATGTGCACGTCTTCCAGGGCCGGTGACCACGGGAAGGTGTCCGCGGCGATCTCCTGCTCAATGGCCCGCAGGCCGTCGATGATGGCGTCGCGCTCGGTTGCATCCAGCACGCCGGTGGTCGCCAGCATACGCGCGTGGGCGATGGAGCCCTGGATATCCTGGCGGTACAGGCGCCGGTCGAAGTGCTCGGAGGCGGTGAATGCCTCCACGAAGGCGTCCGTGGGCTCGTTGAAGCGGCCGGTCCAGAGTTGCTCGCTGGGCTTGTCGTCGCTCATGGGAAGATTCCTGCCGGTCAGCGGTCGGGCGCGGGCGGTAGCGCCCGCGGTGCGGGCGCGAGTATAGCAGGCCGGCGCCGGCGCTTGCCGGGGTGCGGGACAGCGGCCAGACTGCCACGGCAGATGCGAGGGATTGGTATGCCAGGCACCCCGACGCGGTCGGAGACCGGTTTCCTGCCGGATTTCTGCCGCATCCAGACGCTGTTCGTGGTGGTCATCAGCGCCGAGCTGCTGGTCTTCGTCCTGGTGCTCGCCCAGCCGCCGGGGGCGAACCGCTGGCAGCTGCTGGGCCTGTACTCGCTCTACGTCCAGTGGGTGGCCCTGGGCTGCTCGGTGGTCCTGTGCCTGGCGCGCGCCTGGCTTTTGCGCTGGCCTGCGGCGGTTGCCGGGGTGCTCGCGTGGCTGGTGGTCGTGGCCATCACCGCGGGTGTCGCCTGGCCGGCGGCGCGCCTGGTGGCGCCGCCGGGTGCCACCACGGACTGGGGTTTCGTGCTCCGCAGTGCCGGCATCGCCGCTCTGGTAGCGGCGGCGGTGCTGCGGTATTTGTATCTCCAGCAGGACTGGCGGCGGCGGGTGGAGCGCGCCTCGGGGGCCCGTGTCCAGGCCCTGCAGGCGCGCATCCGGCCGCATTTCCTGTTCAACAGCCTCAATACCATCGCGGCGTTGGTCCGCTCGCGGCCGGAGCGCGCCGAGGAGGCCGTGGAGGATCTGGCAGAGCTGTTTCGCGCTAGCCTGGACGCCGGCGGCGAGCTGGTGACCGTGGCCGATGAGCTGGACCTGGCCGAAGGCTATCTGCGCATGGAACGCTTGCGCCTGGGCGAGCGCCTGGCCGTGGACTGGGACGTGGCCGAGCTGCCGCGGGATGCCCTGGTGCCACCGCTGACACTGCAGCCGTTACTCGAGAACGCCATCTACCACGGCATCGAGCCGCGCACCGAGGGCGGGACGGTGGTCGTTCGCGGTACGAGCCAGGGTGATGACTGGTGCGTGTGCCTGAGCAATCCAGAGCCGGCCAGCGGCGATACCCCGCGGGGCGGTTTCGGCATCGCAGTGGCCAACGTCCGCGAACGGCTGGAGCTGGCGTTCGGTGATGCGGCACAGTTCCGGGTGATCCACGAAGCGGCTTCCTACACTGTCTGCCTGGAGTTGCCGTTGCGCCGTGACGCGCACAGGGAAGGAGGCAAGCATGCGGATTCTGGTGGCGGATGACGAGGCCCCGGCGCGCGAGCGTCTGGCACAACAGGTCGCCGATCTCGGTGGTCACCAGGTGGTGGCCGGAGCGGCCACCGGGGACGAGGCGATCCGCCTGGCCGCCGCGCACGAGCCGGACGTGGTCCTCATGGATATCCGCATGCCTGGGACCGACGGCGTGACCGCGGCGCGAACCCTCGCCGACGCGACCGCGCCGCCGGCGGTGATCTTCGTGTCGGCGTATAGCGAATACGCCCTGTCCGCGTTCGATGCCCAGGGTGTGGACTATCTGGTCAAGCCTGTGCGCCGGGAGCGCCTGGCCCGCGCCCTGGAGCGCGCCTGCCGCGTCACGCGACCCCAGCTCGATGCCTTGGCCGCGGAGCCGGACGATGACGCCAGCGACGGCGAGACCCGCAGCCACATCCTCTGCCGGCG
>JAWOFB010000044.1:0-2862 GCA_046482445.1 Ectothiorhodospiraceae bacterium
CCAGAGCTTGCACAGGAAGCGACGGTCAGCCTCCAGGGCCGCCTCACTCGCGCCTTCGGCGGCGGTGCGGATGATGTAGCCGCCGGAATCCCCCTCGTCCAGGAAGCGCTGCCCGATCAGGCGCAGCCGCTCGCGTTCGCCCGCGTCCTCGATGCGCCCGGAGACACCGAGATTGCGGGTGCGCGGCATCAGGACCAGGTACCGGGAGGGCACGGTGAGATGCGTGGTCAGGCGCGCGCCCTTGCTGCCCATGGGGTCCTTGAGCACCTGCACGACGACCTCCTGGCCATCGTGCAGCAACTCGCGGACATCCGGCACCGGGCGGCGCAGGCGTGTCTCGCCGGTTTCGGTATCCGGAGCCACGGCCACGTCGCTGGCGTGGAGAAAGGCCGTGCGTGCCAGGCCAATGTCCACGAACGCCGCCTGCATGCCGGGTAAAACGCGCTGGACGCGTCCTTTGTAGATGTTACCGACGATCCCGCGATGGCCATCCCGCTCGATGGCCACCTCCTGGAGTACGCCGTTTTCCACCACTGCCACCCGCGTCTCCTGCGGGGTGCAGTTCATGAGCAGCTCCTGGGCCATTACCAGTGGCGGCGATAGTCGATGGCGAACTCGTCCAGCAGATCGGCCGTCTCGAACAGCGGCAGCCCCATGACGCCGGAGTAGCTGCCTTCCAGGTGTTCGGCGAACACGCCGCCGTAGCCCTGGATGGCGTAGGCACCGGCCTTGCCAACGGGCTCGCCGGACGCCCAGTAACGCTCCAGCTCGGCTTCGCCGAGTTCCCGGAAGCGGACGCGATTGACGTTCAACCGGGTGACCTCGCGCTCGTCCACCATGGCCACGCCGGTGAGCACCTGGTGCTGTTGCCCCGACAGCCGCGCCAGCGTGGCCAGGGCCTCTCCGCGATCGGCGGGTTTGCCCAGGACTTCGCCGTCCAGTACCACCGCCGTATCCGCCCCCAGCACCGGCAGCGGCCGGCTGTCGCTCACCTGGGCCCAGCCCGTGCGGGCCTTCTCCAGGGCCAGACGAATGACGAACACCTCCGGGCTCTCGTCCTCGAACCGGGTCTCGTCCACGGCGACATCCAGGGGCGCGTAGGGCAGGCCCATCTGCGCCAGGAGTTCGCGGCGGCGCGGGGACTGCGACGCCAGGTAGATATCGGGCTGGGATTGGGACGCCATGGTGAAGCCCTCGACAATAAAATGAATGGTTAGGGAAACGCTGAACAATTCCCACGAGTCTCTGGGCGAGGCAGCGCGTTTGTGCCGCGGTTGGCCTGAGAGGCTCACCAAGCCGCTGAGTCGTCACAGCCCAATGACGCGCTGCATCGCCCCCTACGGGCGCTTCATGGCGGTGCTCTGGTCTGCGTTGGCGTTCTTGTAAAGGGCTACGGCCATTCACTGCGAACGCCGCCTTGCCAGAGCACCGCCATGAAGCGCAGAGACCCGCGCGGATTATTCAGCGTTTCCCTAGCGGTGATACGGATGTCCGGCGAGCAGGCTCCACGCCCGGTAGAGCTGCTCCGCCACCAGTACCCGCACCAGCATGTGGGGCAGCGTCAGCGGCGACAGCGACCAGCGCTCGTGGGCGCGCTCTACGCAATCCGGGTCCAGGCCATCGGGACCACCGACCAAAAGGGCCACGTCGTCGCCTTCCTGCAACCAGCCCCGCACGGCGTCCGCCACGGCTTCGGTATCGACGCGCTGGCCACGCTGATCTAGGGCAATCAGGCGGCCTGCCCGCGGAGCCGCCTGCAGCAGACGTTGCCCCTCAACCACGCGCGGTCGCGCCGGGTCGCTGCCACGGCCGCGATCACCAGCGGCAACCTCGCGCAGCTCCAGTTGCAGCTCCCGTGGCATGCGCCCGGCGTAGTCCGCATAGCCGTCGGCCACCCAGCCGGGCATCTTGCGCCCCACGGCGGTGAGCTGGACCCGCACCGTCAGCCCGGGTGATCGCC
Organism: Ectothiorhodospiraceae bacterium; assembly: GCA_046482445.1. Taxonomy (GTDB): domain Bacteria; phylum Pseudomonadota; class Gammaproteobacteria; order Nitrococcales; family Aquisalimonadaceae; genus Aquisalimonas. The sequence continues at coordinate 1,961 of JAWOFB010000044.1, forward strand.
GGCGGCGGCATCCTCGGACGCCGCCACGCCCCAGATCCGCTCCAGCCGGTAGAGATCCCGCATGCGGTGAACCATGACGTGGACCACCACGTCGCCCAGGTCCACCAGCACCCACTCGGCACTATCCAGGCCCTCGATCCCGAGAGGCCGCATGGAGTGGGATTTGGCATCCTCCACGACCCGCTCGGCAATCGCGTTCACGTGACGGCCGGAATTGCCCGTGGCCACGACCATGGCATCGGTGATCCCGGTCTTGCCGCGGACATCCAGAACCACTGGATCTTCCGCCTTCATGTCCTCCAGCGCCTCCAGGACCACGTCCCGCAGTTGCGCCCAGTCCAGCGTATCGCCCTGTTCGCCTGCGCTGATCAGCCACCTCCCCGGCGGTATCGCCGCCGTTGTTACCTCCGTTCGCCGCCGGCGTGAGTGCCGGCGCCGTACAGCCCTTGCGCGTGTATATAATCCCACACTGCGTCGGGCAACAGGTAGCGCCCCGACCGCCCGGCCGCCAGACGCTCGCGCACAGCCGTCGCCGACACCCCCAGCGGCGTAACGGACTGGAAGAGCACACGCCCGCAACGCTCGCTGCGCAGGGTGTCCCAGGACTCGGTCTCGCGCCGGCTCAACCAGGTGTGCAGCTCGTCCGGCCACGGCCGACCCGGATCGGGCCGTGCCATGACCACCAGGTGCGCATGGTCTGCGAGTTCCTGCCATCGCCCCCATGAGGGCAGCGTGGCAAAGCTGTCGCTGCCGAGCAGCAATGCCAGGTGCGCATCCGGATAGGCGTTCGCCAGGGACACCAGGGTATCGACGGTGTAGGACGGCCCGTCCCGGCGCAGTTCGCGGTCGTCGACCACGAACCGCGGTTCACCGGTCGCCGCCAGCTCCAGCATGTGCCGGCG
>JAWOFB010000047.1:0-2631 GCA_046482445.1 Ectothiorhodospiraceae bacterium
GCTGTCGCGCAGGCTCTCGTCTAGGGACGCCTCCTCCGCATCGCCGCCGGCCGGCGCCATGACCCCGGCGTCGGCCTCGAAGTGCAGGTCCTCGACGTCCACGTGCTCGCCGTCGGCCAGAATCAGGGCGCGCTGGATGACGTTCTCCAGTTCACGGACGTTCCCCGGCCAGTCGTGGTCGAGCAGTTGCCGGCGCGCGGCGGGCGAAAGTGTCCCGCTGCCGTCACCCAGCCGGCGCAGGAAGTCCTCGGCCAGCGGCAGCACGTCATCACGGCGCTCGCGCAGCGGCGGCAGCTGGATGGGAAACACGCACAGGCGGTAGTACAGGTCCTCGCGGAAGGCGCCGTTGGCCACCGCCTCACGCAGGTTGCGATTGGTGGTCGCCACCACCCGAGTATCCACCGGAATCGGCTGGCTGCCGCACAGGCGCTCGACCTCGCGCTCCTGGAGTACGCGCAGGAGCTTGGCCTGGAGGCCCGGGTCGATCTCGGAGATCTCGTCGAGCAACAGCGTACCGCCGCTGGCCTGCTCGAACTTGCCCGCGTGGGCCCGGGTCGCGCCGGTAAAGGCCCCCTTCTCGTAGCCGAACAGCAGCGCCTCGAGCATGTTCTCGGGAATGGCCGCGCAGTTCACCGCCACGAACGGGCCGTCGCTACGGTCCGAGTGCCGGTGGATGTAACGCGCAAAGATCTCCTTACCGGTGCCGCTCTCGCCGTTGAGCAACACGGTGACGGGCTTGGGCGCCACGCGGCGGGCCAGGTCCAGGACACCGCGGGTGCGCTCGGCCACCGCCACCAGACCGTCACCCCCAGGCGGGATCGCGTGTCGGCGGGTCACGGTGGCCACAGCCTCCGCGTCCTCCGGCGCCGCCAGAAAATCGACGGCCCCGTAGCGAATGGCGCGCACGGCCCGGGGCACCTCGGCACCGGCCTCCATCACCACCACCGGCGGCGCGCCCGGGCGCCGCCGCAGCCGCCGCCAGTCCCCGACACTGGCCGCATGGACCAGGGCCAGGCCGGCAGGCCCCTCGGCCAGCCGATCGCAGGCGGTGGCGACGGACGCCACGGGAACAGCCTCATAGCCGACGCCTTCCAGGGCCTGGCAGGGCCCTGCGCGCACCGCGCTGTCGGCAGCAATCACCAGAATGCGGGTCCTGGACACGGGATCACCCCCTTGTTCGTAGCCCGCGGCGTCGATTCGCCGTCGGGTCCGGATCCTTGCGCAGGAGGTTTTGCAGCATCCGTGCCAGCAGGGTTGATCTGGGACCGGTCGGCCGCGTAAGCCGGTGCCCTGGGAGGTCGAACGCCATCTCGACACGTAGCGAGCGATGATGGCTCAGCCAATGGGTCTGAGCGCCAGGGAACATGCGGCGGTCAACGCCGGAATCACCGCAGAGGCCGTTGCGCTGAAGCATCCGGCCATGGCCTTTTAAACGCGGTTAACGCTCGCCGGTATCACGCGCAGCTTCCGGAAAGGCCTCGATCAACGGACCCAGATGGGCCTCATAGCGTCGCCAGCGGCCGACGGAACCGGTGCTAATGGGCTTTCGGACCTGCCAGACACTGGCGGTGCGTACAGCGCCGGCCTGCTCGTGGAAAGCAAGACAGGCGGGATCCCAGTCCAGACCGCAATGGGCCAGCATGCGTCGTACCTCCGGCTCCGGGTCGTGGACCAACGACTCGTACTCCACCTCGCACATCGCCTCGGGCATCACCCGCCGCCAGTGGGCCATGATGCGCTCGTACTGTTCATATGCGGCTACCAGCCCGTCGAAGCTGTAACTGAACCCCTGCCCCTGAGCGAAGTGCGTGATGTAGCAAGAGACTAGAGTATCCAGGGGGTTTCGGCGGCAGTGGATGATCCGGGCTCCCGGGAAAATCAGTGGCAGCCAACCCAACCGCAAATAGTTGCTGGGCATTTTATCCGTGATCCGTGCCTGCCGATCCAGGTTCTCCGCCAGACGCTCGTGATAGCGCCGGTTGAAATCATGCGCAGCGTCTCCTGTTAGAAGGGATACCGCGTCCGCAGCGCCAGGAGATGGCGCCGCGAGACGCGCAAGCTCCCGCCGCAGCCAGAGGAGGTCGCTGCGCTCGCCGCCGGCGGCAAGCGCCGGGTGGGACGACAAAATTCGCTCCACCAGCGTCGTCCCGGAACGCGGCATCCCGACAATGAAAACGGTGTCGTGCGGTGGCTCTAGGGTAGCGCCTTTCAGCACATCTGACGGGAATGCCTCGATGATCTCGTCGGTCAAGGAGGACGCGGCGTCCGCGTCGAACGGGCGCTTCGCTGCAATGACCCTGTTCGCACCCGCATAGGCATGGAACGCGCTGTCGCTATCACCGGCGCGGTCATGCTCTACGGCAGCGGCGCGCAGAAGCGGTACCTGATGGTCGTTACAGGATGCGGGCGGCGGCGCCCGCTGCATGAGGCCGGCGCGCTGGCCCGCATTCAATGCACCGAGACGGGCAAGACCATACCACGCACCCGGGCGACCATCCGGATCCAGCCTGACAGCGTGGTTATAGGCTGCCACGGCCGCCTCCCGATCACCGAGTTGATCCCGGAACCGACCGACGTGGGACCACCAGGCGGCGCGGCTGATGTCGTCTTTGGCTACGGCGGCCCACTGCT
>JAWOFB010000100.1:0-4083 GCA_046482445.1 Ectothiorhodospiraceae bacterium
CGCCAAACACCGCCGGCGTGCTCTTGTCATCGCCTTCCAGTGGCGTGCCGGTGAAACCGACAAAGGTGGCGTTGGGAATGGCATCGCGCATCCAGCGCGCACCGCCGTCGAGAAAGCCGTACTGGCTGCGGTGGGCCTCATCCGCCAGCACCACGATATTGGCCCGCTCGCTGACCGCCGCGCCGCGCTCGGCGAACTTCTGGATAGTCGTAAACACCACCCCGCCAGAGGCGCGATTGAGCCGATCGGCCAGGCCTTCCCGGCTCTCGGCCTGCTCCGGGTCCTGCCGCAGCAGGGCGCGCCCATCTGCGAAGGTACCGAAAAGTTGCCCGTCCAGATCATTGCGGTCGGTCACCACCACAACGGTGGGATTAGCGAGTTGCTCGTCGCCGATCAATGCACCGGCCAGCATCAGCATGGTCAAGCTCTTACCTGAACCCTGGGTATGCCAGATCACCCCGCCGCGGCCATCACCCTGGCCCGCCGGCGCTCTCAATGCCGCCTTGACGGAATCCCGCGCCCGCAACACCGCGCGGAACTGGTGGTAGGCCGCCACCTTCTTGATGATCGCGCCGCTGCGCTCGTCCTCCTCGAAGGTGATGCAGTGACGCTGGTAGTCTTCCCATCGGCCGGGCTGGAACAAGCCGCGGATCAGTGCCTCAAGAGTCGGCTCGCCCGGCGCGCGCGCATCGTCCAGCGCGCGCCAGGGCGCAAACCGGTCCGACCCGGCGGTGAGCGAACCGACCCGGCTGCGGTCTCCGTCACTGATGGCCAGCAGTGCGTTGTAGGTAAACAGCGGCGGTATCGTTGCCTTGTAATCCTGCAACTGCCGATAGGCCGTCCACAGATCCGCCTGCTCATTGGCGGGGTCCTTTAACTCGACCACCACCAACGGCAGACCATTAAGAAACACCACCAGATCGGGCCGCCGCGTGGCGTTGCCGCAGCGTACGGTGAACTGCTGCACCACCAGCCGGTCATTCACGGCGGGGCGTGTGAAGTCCACCAGCCACGCCTTGTCCCCGCGGGTCTCGCCCTCCGGGGTACGATATTCCACGTCCACGCCATCGGTTAGCAGATGATGAAACCAGCGGTTGTTCTGTTCCAGGGTAGGCTCCGGCGGTCGCATTACGGCCCGAACCGCCTGCTCGATGGCCTCATCCGGAAGCTGGCGATTGATCGTGCGCAAAGCCGAACGCAGCCGCGGCTCCAGTACCACCTGTTCATGGCTGTCGCGCAGAGGAGAATCCGCTCCCGGCGAAATGTCCGCGCCCCGGGCAGTCTCAAACCCCAGGGCCTCGAACCAGCCCAGGGCGGCCTGTTCAACTTGTTGTTCTGAAATGGTTTTTGTCATCATTCGCACCGTGGCTGATGGGCCTTGACGAGCGCACGCGCCACCCCTTTCACTTGACAATTTGCCGTGCAACCACCACTATTCATGGCGTTCTCTGCCAGTGGCAGCAGAACCTACAAAGGCCTCCGCTGAGCCAGCCTGGCGAATCAGCGGTTTTTTTATGCCCATTTCGGCCCCCTCCTGATCCTATCCACTGTTGACGGTCTCCCCGGCGCTGCGGGCGTATCGGCCAGGAATGCCGTCACGAAGTCCGCCCGATCGTTACCCTTCAATGCAATCACAACCACGTAGTTACCCATGACCACGGTCACCCTGCGACTACCGTCATAGCGTTTCCGCTTTTTGTCCCAGCCCTGGTAGCACTCACTGTTCGGGTCCTGTAATGCAGCCTTGATCCAATCGAGCCGTTTGGCCCGCGGCTTTGAAAACGCATCCTTGGCCCCGTCCCGACGCGATGACTCAAAGCAGCAGTGGTCGAAATCGCGCTTGCGAAACCGCACCTCAATGCCGTCGAACGCTCGGATCGGACCACGGCAGTAAGTCGCCTCGAAGTGGGCTCGGTATTCCGCCTCGCCGGCCAGTTCAAGCAGAGGGGTATAATCCACAATTCACCACCCTCCGGCTAGATCAATGCGAAAGACATTGAACTTCTGTTCGCCCTTGAATGTGGGCCCAATCCGTTGACCGTACAACTCTTCGTAATGCTGCAGGACCCGGGCTTTGGCACTGCCTTCGCGTACCCGGTCATTGAGTCGGTACGCGGCCATGCCGGTGAGCACATCGGCCAACTGAATAAGCACTGATTCCTCGGAACGCACTGCCTGAACGTCGTGTACTTCGGAGGACAAATTGGAATAGTCCAGGCACCGGCGCAGTACATGCAGACGTTCGCGCCGCCGGTTGCTCTTGAAATCTACGAACACATTGTATTCGTTAAAATCCAGTATCCAGTGATGCAGCAACTGGTAATAGAACTTGTAAAACCCCAGCTCCTGCTCGTCCTCGTGGTAGAGCTTCAGATCCACCTGGCTGTGATCCACCGCGATACAGCGAAAACGCAGTTGGTCACCCTTGCCCTGGAACCACTCGACGAGCTGCCGATAAAACGCTTCCCGGGAGGGTGACACCTTCTGCCATTTGAACTCACCACCAATCCGGTGCCGGTCGCGCAACTGGTGAATCTCGGCCTTGAACGCGTCCCGCTCGGAGGTCGGCAGCCAAAGACCACCGATCACCATGAACTGCCCCTGGGGATGATCGGAACCCAGCAGGTCGGGCCGGCTTTCGTCGCAATACACATCGAACTTCATGCCTGCTCCTCACCGGCTGCGGTTTGCTCTTGCTTGAATTGCACCAACGCTGCCCGATAGGCCTGAAAGTCCGTCCGGTAAAGTGCCTCGCTGGCGATCAGTGGGATCTCCAGTACCTCGAACGGGCCGTGTTCGTTGTCGTTCGACTCGTTGAAGTCGGCATGCTCCTCATAGGCGAAACGGGCCAGTGGATCACGCCGGGCCGATTGCAAATGGGTGCGGAACAGCAGGCCCACCACCGCATCGGTCGAGCGCGCCAGAATCTCCGCGTAGCGGCTGTCGAGCAGGGGCTCGTAGGCATCGGCACCGTGGGCCGCAGAGCCGTGGGCGTTGCGGATCTCCACCACGCCGCTGATGATCTGGTTCAACCCGCGCACCAGCGACTCGGCGCCGTTGCGCAATTTGGCATCCACGCCGCCGTCCTCGCTGGGGCCGAGGTTCAGGTACTTCATGGCCTCACCCACCAGCTTCGGAGCCTCCCAGCCCGAATCCACCGGCACGCTGCGGTCGGTGAGGATGGTCTTGCAGGTGGTCTCGATGATGGTGCGGCAAAAAGAGACCACCACGCCGGGCCGATCCGGCATCGCCTCTTCCAGCGCCTCCACCTGCTCGCGGATGCGCAGCGACTCCGGGTGAGCCTCCAGCAGCTCGCGGCAGGCGGCGAGCTGGAAATCCGCCTGACCGTACTCAGCCGCCATCAACGCCTCCCCCAGCGGCGGGCACACGCAGCTCGCCGGAGATCAGTTTGGGCAGGAGGGTGTCACGGATAGAGGCCAAGGTTCGCATCTGCTTATAGTTCGCCGCCATGATTTCAAACAATGGAACAACGGTTTCTCCAAAAGTTTCAGCGAGTGATTCGGAGGGCTTCACCACCTTAAATTTCGCAAGCGACGAGGCAGGAACTCGCTGTCGGCCACTGGTGCCCGTCATGTTCTTGATAGCGAAATCGCGAAATTCGGTTAACCGAGCAAGACAATACGCATACACATTAGGAAAAGGCCTTTTGGGCCGGAGAACGATATATTCAGTTGACCCCCAACCGACAACATCTTCTGGTAGAACGTCTACGAACGCCGTCTTTCCGTTTTCAAGGCACGGCGTGATGCGTGCCATCAGAGTGTCACCGTTAACAAACCGCATCCCAGACCCAAACTCCCTCATCTCCCAAGTTTCTGGAGAATGCCCTCGTGTCGGCATATTAGACATCGAAAGGTAGGGCGCCAACTCGCCTTTCTTTAGGGTTCTTCTCGGGTTTATCTCAGCAAGGTCCTCTAAACACATAACCTCCCACCCCTCCGGCACCGGCCCCAGTTCGGTGTCGGTGAAGCGGTCGGGGAGCTGGTCGAAGACGGGCTGGGGCATGCCACGAAAGCTCGTGGCGCCGGCAGCCTTGGCTTTGACCGGCTCGAAGTCCACGAA
>JAWOFB010000155.1:0-7205 GCA_046482445.1 Ectothiorhodospiraceae bacterium
TCGCCGCGAATCAGCGGCGCACGCAGGAGGCCTGCATGCTGGCGCAATACCGCGCGCGGCTGCCCGCGTTGGAGACCCTGTGGCACCGGCTGCGGGCAGGGGCGTCCGAATGTCTCGGTTTCGTGCAACACGTCGCGCGGTCGTTCATGCGCGACGGCTGCCTGGACAGCGCCGGGACACTGGCCTATACGACCTTGCTGTCCATCGTGCCGGTGTTCGCGCTGGTGTTCACGGTGCTGACGGCGTTCCCCGTTTTCGAGGACTTCAGTGCCGGCATCCAGGACTGGCTGTTTGCCAACCTCGTGCCCGCCTCCGGCGAGGTGGTGCAGGATTACATGCAGGAATTCGCCGGGCGCGCCGCGGGCCTGACCGCAATGGGGATTATTGGCATCGCCGTGGCCGCCATTTTGATGATGGCTGCCATCGACAAGGCCATGAACCGCATCTGGCGGGTGGTCAAACGCCGCCCGGCGGTGCACAGCTTCATGGTGTACTGGACGGTCATCACCGTGGGCCCGTTCCTGGTCGCCGGCTCGCTGGCATTGTCCTCGTATCTCATGGCGCTGGCCGAGTTCGCAGCGCTCGCCGAGGTTGGGACGCTGCAACGAGTGCTACTGGCTGTCGCACCGTTCATCGGTATCGTGCTGGCCTTTACCTTCCTGTACGCGGCGGTTCCCAATCGTCGCGTGCCGATCCGCCACGCGATTGCCGGTGCCGTGTTCGCCGCGGTGCTGTTCGAAGTGGCCAAGCGGGGCTTCGCCGGCTTTATCACGGCCGTGCCCACCTACGAGGCGATCTACGGGGCACTGGCGGCCCTGCCGATCTTCCTCATCTGGATTTTTGTGTGCTGGATCGTGGTGCTGCTGGGCGCTGAGTTCACCAAGGCACTGGGTAGCTACCGACGCGACCGCGCCGGTTCGCTGTCGGAAGCGCGTCTGGCGCTGGTTGTGGCGGTGCGCATTATCGGGGATCTGTGGCGGGCGCAACAGCAAGGGCTCGGGCTCAGCCGTCACGAGATCCAGGAATGCGAGCCCGATGCCAGCGAGGCGGCCCTGGACGAAGCCCTCTCGGCCCTGGAGCAGGCGCGGGTATTGCGGCGATCCGAGGACGGCAGCTGGCTGTTGATCCGGGATCCCTCCGAGTACACGCTTCTCGATCTGTATCAGGCGTACCCGTTCGTGCTCGCCGACGTGCCGGAGCGTTTGCGCGGGCGCGATGCGTGGAATCGGGCACTGGCGGCGACGCTTCGCGAGGCCATCGCGCGCGTGGAAGTGTCCCTGGATCGGTCCCTGCGGGATGTGCTCGCGGCACCCGCAGACGACGTGGCCCCTGAACAAGCGCGCGACGCCGCCGACGTGCGCCGCCAGCGGGCGGTATAATGCTGAAGCTGTCTGAACCAAGGCACGATCCGTTGCCCCCGGCCGTGAACAAGGAGGAATCGTCATGAGCGAGCAATGTCTGGCTTGTCATGTCTCCGGTCATGTGCAGGGCGTATTCTTTCGCGGCTCCGCGCAGGCAGAGGCCCAGCGCCTGGGCATCCGGGGCTATGCCCGCAATCTGCGCGACGGCCGCGTGCGCGTACTGGCGTGCGGATCCGAGGACGACCTGGCGGCGTTCCGGGACTGGCTGCGACAGGGGCCGCCCGCTGCGCGCGTCGAGGATGTCCAGTGCGAGCTCGCCGATGAGACGCCGCCCGACGACTTCCAGGTGCGCTGAGCTGGTCGGAGACCGGGTGCGCTTTACCCCCGGGGCGATCCGTGGAACCATAATGGCCCGTTCGCGGGGCCCCGCGGGCGGCACAACGACGAATAGCAAGAGAGCACGCGATGACACTGAAGACCTGGTTCCTCGTAGCGACGCTGGGGGTGCTGGCCGGCTCGGCGGCGCAGGCCCAGGAGGAAGGTGATCCCCGCATCGGCGAGCGGCTGGCGAGCACCTGCATGGGTTGCCACGCCGTGGAAGGCGCGCGCAACGCCTACCCCTCGTACCGCGTTCCCAAGCTCGGTGGTCAGAGCGAGGAGTACCTGATCAGTGCCCTTAAGGCCTATCGCAGCGGCGAGCGCTCGCATGGAACCATGCAGGCCCAGGCGGGTGGGCTGAGCGATGAGGAAATCCGCCACATCGCCGCCTACTTCGCGGAGCAGCGTTGAGTTACCGGCGGCCGCGACGCCGTCACAGCAACGGGATCCGAACCGATATGATGAACAAGACCTTGGGTTTCGCGCTCACGCTCGCGGGACTGGCGATGGCCGGCAGCGCCGCCGCCGTGAACCTCGGCGATCCGGAAGCCGGACAGGAGATTGCAGAGAATCAGTGCATGGCCTGTCACGCGACGGACGGCTCGCAGGATAATCCGCAGTGGCCCAGCCTCGCCGGCCAGCATGCCGACTACCTCCTGCAAGCGCTGAAGCAGTACAAGGAAGGCGACCGTCAGAACTCGGTCATGCAGGGTCAGGTCTCGAGCCTGTCGGTGCAGGACATGCGTGATGTGGCCGCGTATTACGCAGAGCAGGACGGCAAGATCTACACGCCGGAGCGCTGAGCCGGAGCCAGTGCCGCAAGCGGCTGGCGCGGGTCGGCTGTCAGCCGTCGGCGACGACGCGATTCCGGCCCGCTTCCTTGGCCCTGTACAGCGCGCGGTCGGCGCGCCGGAAGAGCGACTCCGGCGCCTCGCCGCGGCCGGCCTCGGCGACCCCGATCGAGACCGTAATCGTCACCGTTTTGCCATCGACGGACATGACAGCGTCGGCCACCGCGCCCCGCAACCGCTCCCCGAGTTCACGTGCCTGCGCGAGCGAAGAGCCCGGCAGGATCAACGTAAACTCCTCGCCGCCGTACCGAGCCAGCGTGTCGTAGACGCGCGTGGACTCGCGCAGCAGCGACGCCAGCTGGCGTAGCACCTGATCGCCGGCCGCGTGTCCATGGGTGTCGTTCACCGGTTTGAAGCCGTCAATGTCGATAACCAGCAGGCTAAGCGGCGTGATCTGACGGGTGCTGCGCTCGATCTCCTCGCGGATGCGCTCTTCGTAGACGTCGCGATTGCCGACACCGGTGAGCTGATCCTCGCGCGCACGGCGGGTCTCCTCGGCCAGCGCCGCGCGCAACCGTTGCGACTCCTGTTCCGCCGCCTGCAGTTGCTTGGCCAGGGCCTCGTTGTGCTGGCGTGCCTGCTGCCGGCGTTCGTCCCGGGTCTGGCGGTACGCCGCAACCTCACGGGCCAGGGCATCCAGATCGGAGCTGACCAGGCGGTGGGCCTCGTGCGGATCCTTGGCCTGTTGCAGCGCGGACTGGATGGCGTCCACGTGCTTGCGCACGGCGTCGTCAAGCATGGCGTCGTCACTGTCCGCCTCCGCGGTCAGACTGCTCTCGCTCTGCAGCAGGGCGTGCAGATCACCGAGCCGCTGGGAAAGCTGCAGCAGGAACGCCTCGAGTTCCGCATTCTCGGTTTCGTTAGCCGTCAGCAGAAGATTCGCGAGTTCGTCCACGCGTTCGGCCACGGATTCCGGCGATTCCGCGGCCTCCAGCCCCCTTTGCAGTGACTCGAGTGACTCACCGTACTCGGACGGCAGGCTCAGGCCCGAGGCAAGCGCCGTGAGGCGGTCGCGGATGACAATGACCGTGTCGGCCCTGGCCTCGCTGTGTCCCGGTTCCCCGGCCGGCTCCGGCTGCCGGCCGAGAAGACGGCCCAGCCACCCGGCTGCCGGACGTGCCGATGCGTGCGATTGGTCTGGACCCGTTGCCGTGCCAGGGGTGCCCGCGTCGTCGTCGAGTACGAGCAGGGCACGCCCCAGGGCATCCGTGGCGTCATTGACCCGCTTCGCCTCGGTATTGTCGAGCATGGCGTGGCGCAGGCTCTCAAGCGCCGCGTCCACGTCGGCGTGGCGGCCGCGTGCGGCGACGACCAGTCGTAGTGCAGCACGCCGCATGGCCTGGTGCAGGATTTCCAGATCATCGCTCATGGGCACTTGTTGTCCTTCGGGTTACGGTGCCGGATCCAGTCAGGGCGGGGTCTCGCCCCAGGTGCGGAACTTGCGCTCCAGGGTCTTGCGGGAGACGCCCAGCCGTCGCGCCGCCTCGGACTTGTTGCCGCCGGCCAGCTGGACAACCTTGAGGATGTGCCGCCTCTCGACTTCGGCCAGGGTCAGGTCACCCGGGTAATCGGCGGGGGAGGTCTCCGGCTCCGGCGCCGCGTCCCCGGTATCCAGGCACTCGGCCGGAGAGCAATTCAGCAGCATAGCGCGTTCCATGAGATTGCGCAGTTCACGCACGTTGCCCGGCCAGGTGTGTTGCGTCAGCTCCTCCAGATCCCGGGTCGTCAACCGGGGCGCGGGCAGGGCCAGCTCGCGCGCCAGCTGATCGGCGAACAGCCGGGTCAGGCCGGCGATGTCCGCCGGGCGCTCGCGCAGAGGCGGGAGTCGCACACCCAGGACGTTCAGGCGGTAGTACAGGTCTTCCCGGAACCGGCCGGCGGCGACCTCGTCGGCCATGTTGCGGTTACTCGCCGTGATGATGCGCACGTCCACGGCCAGCTCGCGCTCGGCGCCCAGCGGACGGATCGTGCGGTCCTCGAGTACGCGCAGGAGCTTGGCCTGCATGGCCAGCGGCATCTCGCAAATCTCGTCGAGAAACAGCGTGCCGCCGTGGGCGTGGGTGAACAGGCCTTCGCGGGATTGCGTGGCCCCCGTGAAGGCACCCTTGATGTGGCCGAAAAGCTCGCTTTCCAGGAGCTCGGGGGCGATGGCGCCGCAGTTCACCGGTACGAACAGCCCCGGGCGACCGCTGTGGGCATGGAGATACTGCGCGGCGATTTCCTTGCCGGTACCGGATTCACCCTGCAGCAAAACGGTGGTGGTGCGGCTCGCGACGCGCCGCAGCAGGGCGAGCAGATCCTGCATGGCATCGCTTGCAGCGACGATGGGATCCACCGCGTCCCCGCCTGCGCCGGTGACCGGTGACGCCGTCTCCGGCAGGGCCTCCGCCAGGCAGGCGCGTAACGACTCGGGGGTTACCGGGCGCGTCAGGAAGTGGGTGTTGTTCAGGGTCGCGGGCTCGTCGACACGGATGTCCTGGGCGTCCACAGCCACGAGGACGACGGCGCCCGTGAAACCGCGGGCCCGCAGGTCACGGACCCAATCCACGGCGGACCCTTCCGGCAGCCGGGTGCTCGCAACGATGCCGTCCACGCGCTGGCGCGAGAGCACCGCTTCCGCCGCCGTGATGCCATTGGCCGTGGGCGTGCTGCCCGCGATCTCCTGCAGTGCGAGGCCGACGAGATCCCGCAGCCCGCCGTCCGCGTCGACCACGAGAATCGTTCGCTCGGACCGCGGGAGGGCGTCTCCTTGAGTGGGCGCGTTGGCAAAGACGGCATCAGTGGTTTCGGTCACGTGCCGTGAACCTCTCGGGTGACCCGGAAACGGGATAGTGACATTGTGGCAACGCCGGCAACGAGCGTCCATCCACGCGCCCCGTGGCGCGCGGTGCTGGATCCAACCCGTAGTGACTTGCTGATCGCTGAGGGCGTGATGGTGCCGCTGCCCGGGACCTGGCTGCTATGATGCAGTTCGCATTGCAGCAGCCCTGATGAGGCACGATGACGGACAGCACGGTTCCAACGGTCACCGGCGTCGTCCTGGCGGGTGGCCGGGCGACCCGCATGGGGGGTGTGGACAAGGGCCTGATCGAGGTCGCCGGGCAGGCCATGGTGGACCATGTCCTGGCACGCCTGGCCGCGCAGACCAGCAGTTTGATTATCAATGCCAACCGCAGCGAGGCGGACTATCGCCAGCGCGGTTATCCGGTGGTTGTCGACAGCTTTGGCGCCTACGCCGGCCCGCTTGCCGGCATGGCCGCGGGGCTCGCCGCCGCCCCGACGCCCTGGGTCGTGACGGTTCCCTGTGATTCGCCCTTGGTGCCACCGGATCTGGTGGCTCGCCTGTGGAACGGTCTCCGGGACAGCGACGCGGACATCGCCGTAGCCTGGGCGGAAGGGCGGATGCAACCGGTGTTCGCCCTGTTGCCGCAGGCGCTGTTACCGGATCTGGAGGCATTTCTCGAGGGTGACGGGCGCAAGATCGACCAGTGGTATGGCCGCCACCGCACCGCCGTGGTGGACTTAAGCGACTACCCGGAGGCCTTTGTGAACATCAATACGCCGGAGGATCGCGACGCCATGGAAGCACGCCTGCTGGCGGGGGAAACCGACGCGCCACAGGGCCATGCCCATGACTGACGAGCGTCCGTCGGAGCCTCTCGCCCTGGCCGAGCGCGATCACGCGGCCTATGCGCGGGCGGTGTCCGTCTCCGGGGCCGCCCAGACCCGGCGGCGCCTCAACCGGCACGCGGCTCGTCCGGGCGCACCGCTGGTGCTCACCGGGCACGGTACCGCTGGTGTCCTGGCGGGTTGGTCCCGGCACTATCGGGACAAACACCCCGGGAACGCAGTGTTCGAGCACTGGGTTGGTGCCACGGCGGAGAGTCGCTGGACCGAGCGCCTGCTGGAGCGCCTGCTCGCGTGGTTGCGCGACCAGGCGGGTCATCCCGAGCCCTTGCCCACCGACCCCGAGGCCCGGCGCGAGCTGTTGCCGAACTGGCTCGCGCGTGCGGCGGCCCGGTGCACGCTGGTCCTGGTTCTCGACGCACCGGATCGCCTGGTGGACGGCGATCCGGATCAGGACCTGACCTGGCTGCCGGAGCATCTGCCCCCGGGCGTGCGGCTGATTGTCGGCGTGGCGCCGGATGCCCCGGCGGCGACCCGGCTGCACCAGCGCGGCTGGCAGGTGGAGGCCATGGCCGATGATCCGGTGCCCGCTGCCGAGCCGCCCGGGTTGCCGCCGGACGATGTCCTGCCTGATCTGTGGGCGAGCCGGCGAGGGCCGACGGCGGCGGAACTCGCCGCGGCCGGGTTCGAGGTGCCGGCCACCGGCGCCGTGGTCTACACGGCGGATGAGCGGCTGCAGCTCGCCGGCCCGGACGTGCGCGATCGCGTTCGGCGGCGGCTGCTGCCCGACGGCATCGACCGGCAGCAGGCGCACCAGGCGCTGGCTGGCCGACTCGCTCGGTACGCATCCAGCGCGCGCTGCGTGGACGAGTTGCCATGGCAGCTCGTGGGCGCCCGCGACTGGCACGGTCTGGGCGCCACGCTGGCCGATCCGGACACTCTGTTACCGCTGCTGCGCCAGCGGGACCGGCTGGACCTTGGCCACTAC
>JAWOFB010000305.1:0-3599 GCA_046482445.1 Ectothiorhodospiraceae bacterium
CCGTGCCGGGCACTGCTTCGGGCCGGCAAACGGCGCCGAAGACCGGCGGCAAGCCTTGTTCGCCGAGCAAGTTTGCTTCGCGAGCCATGGCTTCTAAAATGAAGATGGATTGTCGTTCTCTGAATCGTTCGACAAAACAACAAACGCAAGGAGACTTGTAACGATGTCGCAAAGCCTGAATACCCTGCTCAAACTCTCCGCTCTCGGTCTGTCCATGGGCGTGCTGGTCGGCTGCGCCGCCCAGGGCGACCAGGAAGAACTCCGTCAGATGGTCAACGAGGCCAACGAGAACTCCGAGGAGGCCCTGGCCTCCGCTGACGAGGCCTGGACCAAGTCGGACAACGCCATCGGCACCGCGCGTAGCGCCGAGCAGATGGCGAACCGCAACAGCGATCGCATCGAGGAACTCAACGAGAAGATCGATCGCATGTTCGAGGAGTCCATGCAGAAGTAACGCATGGGCACGGACGATGAAAAAACCCCGCCTCGGCGGGGTTTTTTAATGCGCGGCGTTCGACCAGCGGAGTCAATCAGTGGCCTTGCGCCAGTTCGCCACCGCCTTCGCGGCTGATATCCACCGGCCGTCCGGCGGCGTCACGCGCCGCCTCTTGCAACCGCTTATAGTCCACGCGTGCAGAGCGATTCTGCAGTGCCTCAGCGACAGCTTCCACGGCAAGTCGGCGCGCATCGCTGGGCGCGTCCTGGCTCTCGTCCAGCGGGGGATAGGACTGCAAAAACACCCGGCCATCCCGGGACAGACCCGCCTTAATGGGCTCATCCAGGATCCGCACCGGCATGCCGCGGCGCACGGCATGGACCAGTTCCTCGATGTCTTCGGGATACATTCGGATGCAACCGCTGGAGGCACGCATGCCGACACCCGCCGGTTTGTTGGTCCCGTGGATGAAGTAGCCACTGATGTCCAGACCGATGGCGTAATCACCCAGCGGGTTGTCCGGTCCCGGCTCAACCCGGCGCGGGAGGGTCTGCCCCTGCTCCTCGGCGCGCTCGCGGACCGAGGGCGGCGGGAACCACGCCGGATTCTCCAGGCGCGTGGTGACCTGTGTGTCGCCCACCGGCGTCGACCAGTCCATGCGACCGGTACTAATCGGATACGTTTTAACCACCCGTCGGCCATTCGGGCCCGGTTCCGGATAATAGTAAAGGCGCATCTCCGGCAGGTTCACGACCACGCCTTCACGGGGCCCCGGGGGCAGGATGAAACGGGTCGGGATAGTCACCGATTGCCCCGGCTCGGGGATCCACATGTCCATATCCGGGTTGGCGCGACGGATCTCCTGGTATCCAAGGCCATGGCGCCGCGCTATGTCCAGCAAGGTATCACCACTGGGCACCGGTACCGTCTTGACACTACCCACCACGTCCGTGCCCGCATCCGGCACTTCGAAGGTGTTCTGAGTCGTCCCGAACTCCCGCTCATCCTTGGCCTGCTCGCCCTCCTCCTCGGTGAACTCCTCGCCGTCCAGTGTCTCGTCAGCCCCAGCCGCAGAAACCCCGGCGATCAGGGCGAGGCAAAGCCAAACGGCGACGATCCAGCAGCGGCGCATGCGCCCTCCAGCACACGGTGATTCAAATCCTAATGGTACTATATCCGGCTCGCACGAGGGGACACGAAGGAGTGTGGCAGACACATGCAGTACGTCACGATTCATGACGACGGGATCCAGCGCTGGGGCGTCGCCGAGGCCGACACCATTCACCTGGCCCCCCAGGAGCTCGGCTGGCCGACCAGTCTTGCCGCTGTTCTGGATCAAGGCGACCCCGCGGCCGCCGCAATGCTGGCGGACCGGCTTGTCAGCGGCGCGGGTGAGCAGCGGAGTCTGTCCCGGGCCGAAATCATCGCGCCAGTTCCCCGCCCGCGTCGGAATATCATGTGCCTGGGGCTGAATTACGCGGATCACGCCCGGGAGTCGTTCAAGGCCAAAGGCAAAGCCATGGAGCTCCCCGAGCACCCGGTGGTCTTCACCAAGGCCACGACGAGTGTCACCGGGCCATACAGTGCCATCCCCCTGGATCCGGAGGTCACCGAGCAACTGGACTGGGAAGTGGAGCTGGCAGCGGTCATCGGCCGCGGGGGGCGCCGGATTCCGGAGGCCCAGGCGCTGGACTATGTCTTCGGCTACACCGTGATCAATGACCTCTCGGCGCGGGATCTGCAGTTCCGCCACAAGCAGTTCTTCCTGGGCAAGAGCCTCGACGATGGCTGCCCGATGGGTCCCGGGATCGTCCCGGCCACGGCCATCGAGGATCCGCAGGATCTGGCACTGTGGTGTGAGGTCAACGGCGAGCGCCAGCAAAACGGGCACACCAGTGACCAGCTCTTCGGTGTCGCGGCGACCATCGCCCGTTTGTCGGCGATCATGATACTGGAACCCGGCGACATCATCGCAACCGGGACCCCGGCGGGAGTGGGATTCGCCCAGGAACCGCCACGATTCCTGAAACCCGGGGATGTGGTGGTATGCGGCGTTGAGGGTGTCGGGACCCTACGCAACAGCATCGTAGAGACCGATCTCACGGGCTAACGGCAGTCCGGGCAGGGCCACTGAGCCTGCATTCGCGCTTTGCCAAGAGTCGCGTCCACGCTTCGTTCAGCACGCGTCAGACGTCGACGGTGCCAGCGCCCTGCCCCTGATACCCGCCTGCCACAAGCTCCGGGCTGGCCTCCTGCAGCCGCCCGTGGAAATCCCGGATAATGGCGGCTGTGGCACCCCAGATGAAGTACGACCCGTACGGCATGGCAGTGAGCCGGTAGCGCCGTCCCTGGTGCTCCACATCGTGCGGCCGGTGATTGCGCTGGTCCAGCAGAAAGCCCAGCGGCACCTCGAAGATCTCCGCGACCTCTTCGGGTTGCCGCACCAGCGCACCGCATTCCGCCACGAACCCGACGAACGGATGGATCAGAAAGCCGCTGGGAGTCGCGTGGGGGCTGAGTGCGCCCAGCACGCTCACCTGTTCAGGTGCCAACCCGGTCTCCTCGTGCGCTTCCCGGAGAGCCGCCTGGAGTAGCGAGGGGTCTGTCGGGTCCAGGCAGCCGCCCGGAAAACTGATCTGCCCCGCGTGCTGATTCAGGCTCTCGCTGCGCCGGGTCAGCAGCAGGTGGTGACCGTCATCCCGGGCAATGACCGGGACCAGAACCGCTGCATGGCGCAGCCCCCGCGTCGCCGGCACACCGTTGTGAACGACGCCTCCGGCCGTCTCGGCCAGGCAGTCGCGAACACGACGGCAAAACGACTCGTTGTCCGTGGTCGCGGGTTGCCTCGACACACTGACCCTCATGACGCCCGTTCCGGTCACGGTGGGGTGGGCATAAGCCCACGCCCCGTTGTTTAGACTACGCGCGCTGCAGGGAATGACAAGCCGGTTCGGAAGCATACAACGACCCCACAAAACGCAAGCCCTCGAACACGGTTTGCAGCGAGCCCCCGCCCTGGCGACAATAGTGGGCAACGGAGAGGTGGCCGAGCGGTCGAAGGCGGCGGTCTTGAAAACCGCAGGGGAGTGATCCTCCCCCGGGGGTTCGAATCCCTCCCTCTCCGCCATTTTCCCCCGAGCGGTGCCGCAGGCACTGCTCGGGG
>JAWOFB010000321.1:0-6282 GCA_046482445.1 Ectothiorhodospiraceae bacterium
CTGCTTGATATCAGTCCGCGTGCGAGCACCCTGCTGCAGCGCTACCTGCAGCGCATGCAGATCGCCCTGCGCGATCCCGGTCGCGACGACTGACCCACCCGATTGCCCGGGCGGGACGTCCGGTTCAGGAGGCGTCGCAGAACGGCCCGAACTGCCAGAAGCGGCGGCAGCGCAGCTCGGCCTCGCAAGCAGGCAGCTGCTCGGCGTAACGCCGCGCCGTGGCCTGGACGCGATCGGCGGCGCGATCCAGGGTGGCGTTGTCCTGCCAGCGCTGGCGCCGGTACCCGGTATGCCCCTCGTGGTAGGCCAGGTACAGGTGCCGGGCGTTATCGCGGCTAATGCCCAGCCGCTGGTGGGTGCGCTCGTTGTACCAGCCGATGAAATCCAGCGCATCGCGCATGCGCGTCCGCCGGGAGAGTAAGCCACCGCGCTCGTCCATGTATTCCCCCCAGACCGGGTTCTGCGCCTGGGCGTAGCCGTAGGCGGTGCTGGGCCGCATCCAGGGGATGAAGCCCAGCAGCCAGGCCCGTGGCGGCCGGGCGTCGTGGCGGAAGCTCGACTCCTGCCGCACGAACGCCATCTGGACGGCAATCGGCGTGCCCCAGCGCTGCTCACTGGCGCGCGCGTGATCGTACCAGCTGGGCTGTTCGCGGAAGATGGTACAGATGTCGTCGGCCGTCTCGGGCGGGGTCGCGGCGCAGCCCGTCAGTACCAGAACCAAGACCAGGAGGACGCGTGGCATCACTCGGCCTCCTCGATGGCTCCGGCGTCCGGGACCAGCGGCTGGCTGTGGTCCTCGAGACGCCGGATGAGCCCGTCGATGCCCTCGCGGCGGGCAATGGTGCCGAACTCACTGCGGAAATGCGCGATCAGGCTAAAGCCCTCCACCACGACGTCGTAGATGCGCCAGGGGTGGTCCTCGCCGCGGATCAGGCGAAACCGGATCCGGACGGCGGATCCGCCGTCAAGCTGGATGCGGGCGCTCACCGTGACGCGGCCGCGATCGTCGGGTTCCGTGGTGCGTTCGATGCGCAACATGTCCGGGTTATCCCGGACCAGGGTCACGGCCTGATCCACGTGTTCCGAGAGTGCGCCCGCGTACGCCCGGACCAGGTGGTCGCGGAAAGCGGTCAGGAAGCGTTGCCGCTGCTCGGCGTCGGTCTCGCGAACGTGGCGTCCCAGGACCAGGCGGCCGACCAGCTCGAAGTCGATGCGCTCGGCCAGCGTGGTGTCGATGAGCTCGGCGGCGGCCGCGGGGTCGCCGTCGATGGTGTCGCGGTGACGTACAAGGGTGTCCACGGCCTCGGTAAAGGTCGCGCGCACGAAACGTCCCGGGTCATCCGGGGCAGCGACCACAGGCATGACGGCGGCTGCGCTGAGGACGGCGGTGGCGACGACGGTGCGAAGCAAGTCGGACTCCTGTCCTGGCGCCGGGTTGAAAATCGCGTCTATGCGTCATACTAACGAAACCCGGGTCCCGAGGCAGCGGCCTGAAGCCGTGCCGGGACCGCGCTGATGCGAGGAACGCCCATGCTCGATGCCTATGTCTACTACCCCCGACGCGTGGAGCTGACGACGCCCCGCCGCGTGGGGCAGGTGACCGCCACCGCGCCCTACAGTGGCGATGCGGCAGATGCCAGCAATCAGGCGCCCGGGGAAACGGCTGGCGGCGGGCGCCGGCTGCCGGCAGGCGCGGCCCGCGAGTCCACGGCTCCGCCGGACCAGGAGGGGGCGCGGGACGATGCCGGCCGCGGTGATGATGACGACGACAGCGGCGGCCATGTGGATACCTTTGCCTGAACGCGTCTGCCTGTCCGGTTAGTCAGTCCTGTCTGACCCCGGTTACTCGTCCCCGTGCTGATCGGTGGTCATGGCAGCCCCTTCGCCGCGCGGGTCGCTGGCCGCCGCCATGCGCTCCCTGCCGCGGTGCCACAGGGCCACCTGCATGTCCCCGTACTGGCGTGTCATGGGCTGCGGGTAATGGCCCATGTCCACCAGTCTTTGCCGGGTTTCCAGGGAGAGAGCGCCCGGTTCGTGCTCGATGCGGTCCGGCAGGTACTGGTGGTGATAGCGGGCGCGCGCCAGCCACTGGCTCGGCGACTCGCCCTCGGCGAACGCCAGGGTGGCCAGCAGGAGCTGCGTGACAATGCGGCTGCCGCCGGGGCTGCCCAGCACTGCCACGCGCTTGTCGCTTGCCAGGAACGTCGGGGTCATGCTCGAAAGCGGCCGCTTGCCGGGCGCGATGGCGTTGGCCTCGCCGCCGACGAGCCCGTAGGCATTGGCCTTGCCGGGGCGGGACGCGAAATCGTCCATTTCGTTGTTGAGCACCACGCCCGTCTCCGGCGGCATGAAGCCGGAGCCGAACGGGTAGTTGATGGACAGGGTGGCGGCCACCCGGTTGCCGTGGCGGTCGATCACGGACAAGTGGGTGGTGTCCTCACCGCGCGCTCGCACTTCCGGCAACGAGCGGCTGGGTGTGGCTCGCTCCGGGTCGAAGGAGCGGGCCAGGCGGCGCGCGTGGGCGCGGCCGGTGAGGCGCTCGCGCGGGATGCTGACGAAGTCCGGATCGCCCAGGTACTGCTGGCGGTCCCGATAGGCGCGGCGCATCGCCTCCACCCGGCGGTGGATGCGCTGGGCCTGGCTGTCCGCTTTCCCGTCCATGGCGGCGAGGACGTTGAGCATGGTGACCAGGCCGATGCCGCCGGCCGACGGCGGCGCCGCGGCGGTGACCGTGACGTCGCCGTAGCGCCCCTGGACGGGCTCACGCGCCACTACCCGATAGTCAGCCAGGTCCTGCATCCGCCACAGGCCCCCGGCCTCTCGGGTACCCGCCACCAGGCGTTCGGCCACGGGCCCCTGGTAGAAGCCGGCGCGGCCCTCCGCGGCTAGGCGCTCCAGGGTGCGGGCGAGCTCGGGCTGCTGGATGCGGCTACCGGCCGCCGGCACCGCGCCGTTGTCCAGGAAGGCCCGGCTCGCCGCCGGTGACGCGCGCAGGACATCCCGGCGAAACCGGGCCATATCCCGATAGCCCTCCGTGACGCGGAAACCGTCGCGGGCGTGGTGAATGGCCGGAGCCAGGTTGGCTGCCAGGTCGCGGTTGCCATAGTCGTCTGTGAGTCGGTCCAGTGCGGCGGGAATCCCGGGAATGCCGGCGGCCCGGGGACCGTCCAGGGAGTCGCGGGGACGCAGTTCGCCGTCGGCGTCCTGATACATGGTGCGGCTGGCCGCGGCGGGTGCTGTCTCGCGCGCGTCCAGCATCACCTGGTGGCCGTCGCGGGCGCGGTGCAAAAGCCAGAAGCCACCGCCACCCAGCCCCGAGCCATGGGGCTCGACCACCGCCAGTGTCGCGGCCGCCGCGACGGCGGCATCGAAGGCGTTGCCGTCCGCCGCCAGGGTGTCGACAGCTGCCTGGGTTGCCAGCGGATGGCCCGTGGCCACCGCGGCGCCGGGTGGTGTCTCACCGGCGGGTGCCAGGGCCGGTGCCAGCACCATGGCCAGGCATGCCGCGGCCCGGCATGGGCGCCGCGTCATGACTGCAGGCGCGCCGCGAGGGCCCGGGCGACGCTCGGGTGGACGAACTTCTGGATGTCACCACCCAGGGCCGCGACCTCGCGGACCAGGCTGGAGGAGATATAGGCGTATTCTTCGGACGGGGTGAGGAAGACCGTTTCCACGTCGCGCACGAGTTGCCGGTTCATGCTGGCCAGCTGGAACTCGTATTCAAAGTCGGAGACCGCGCGGAGTCCCCGCAGGATGACCTGGGCCTCCTCGCGCTCGACGAAATGGGCCAGCAGCGTATCGAAGGCTTTCACCTCGATGTTGGCGATATGACCCAGCGCTTCACGCGCGAGCTCGAGTCGCTCGTTATTGGAGAACGCGGGCTTCTTGCTGGGACTGGGGAAGGCCGCAACGCCGATGATCAGGCGGTCGAACAGCTTGGCCCCGCGCTCGACCAGGTCGATGTGGCCGTTGGTAATGGGGTCGAACGTGCCCGGGTAAATGGCGGTAATGGTCATGCAGTGCCCTTGTGAGCGGGTCCGGATCGGGCTGGATCGAGCCCGAATGCCCGGGAACCGACGTTGGTTTCCGACAGGGCATCAATCAAACCATCCGCGTGCACGCGGATCAATCACTGCGCGTCATTGTTGCAGGCGAGCAGGAGCATCGCGGCTTCGCCGCTCGTGCGGCTGCGCAGGGTCTGCCAGGTGGCGGGTAATTGCGGGGCCGCGTTGCGGCGGTGCTCGATGTAGACCCGCGTGCCCGTATGCGTCCAGCCACCGCTGGCCAGGGCCTGACACGCGGGCTCCAGCAGGTCGCTGGCGAAGGGCGGATCCAGGAATACCACGTCCATGGGCTCGGCCGGGCCTTTGAGCAGCGCGAGCCCGTCGCCGGCGTGCACCCGGACCCGGTCACCGGCCTCCAGCACGGTCACGTGCTCGCGCAACTGCGCCACCGCGCGGCGGTTGTTCTCAGCCAGGATCACCTGCCCGGCGCCACGGGAGGCGGCCTCCAGCCCCAGGGCGCCGCTGCCGGCGAACAGATCCAGGCAGCGGCTCCCGGGAAGCCGGTCCTGCAGCCAGTTGAACAGGGTCTCGCGGCTGCTGTCCGCGCTCGGCCGCAAACCGGGCACCGCCGGCAGCTGCAGCCGGCGGCCGCCCCAGGTGCCGGCGATGATGCGCACCCGGTTACGGCCGCGGCCGCTCACGAGTCATCGTCTTCCGGTGTCTCGCCCTCCGCGTCCCGCGGGCCCACGATCACCGTGACGAACGCCTCGGGCTCCAGGTGCTTGCGTAGCGCCTCCTGGACATCCCCCGGCTCCAGCGCCTCGATGCGCTCGGGGAACGTCTCCAGGTAATCGAGCGGCAGACCGTGGAAGCCGATGTTGGCGACATGCGCGAGGATGCTGCGATTGTCGGCGAGGCGCCGCGGGAAACTGCCGGTGATGTTCTTGACCGCGCGCTCATGATCCTCCGCTTCCGGGCCGTCGTCGCGCAGATCGCTCACCGTGGTTGCCAGCACGTCCAGGGCCTCGGCCGTGCGGTCACTGCGGATCTGCGTGCGGATCAGGAACGGGCCCGCCCGTTTCATGGGCGAGAAGCGGCTGCCAACGCTGTAGGACAATCCCCGGTCCTCGCGCATGGCCTGGGCGAGCTGGCTGACCAGGCCGCTGCCGCCGAGGATGTGGTTGCCAGTGTAAAGCGCGTAGTGATCCGGGTGTCCGCGGGCGTAGGCCACCTGTCCGCTGAGCACGTGGCTCTGGTTGCTGGAGAAGGGCACATGGATGGTTTCGCCGGCGCGGTCGCTGGCATCAGGCTCCGGGATGGCTGCCGCCTCTTCGCCCTGATCAAGGCTGTCTCCGAGGCGGTGGGCCATGGTCTCGGCCCGGTCCCTGGAGACATCACCGACGATGGTCAGCGAGGCGTTGGCGCGGACGTAGTACTCCTCGAAAAATTCGGTCACGGCGTCGCGCTCCACCGCCTCCAGGCCGGACTCGGTGCCGCCGGGCTGGTGGCCGTAGGGATGGTCGCCGTACAGGGCCTCCCAGAACGCCTCCCGGGCCAGATAGCCCGGGTCCTGCTGGTTGTTGTCCAGTTGCGTGAGCAAACGCTGGCGCTCGCGGGCCACCGCTTCCTCGGGGAAGTCCGGCTCGCTCAGGACCAGTCCCAGGGCTTCCAGGGCCGCCGAACGGGTGTCGCTGTCGCTCAGGGTGCGCAGGCGTACGCTGGCGGTGTCGCGGTCGCTGCTCGCGCTCAGCTCGGCGCCGTGGTCCTCGAAGCGGCGTGCCAGTTCGCCGGCATCCAGACCGCCGGCACCCTCGTCCAGCAGGTTGCTGGTGAGCCGGGCAAGACCCGGTGTGTCACCGTCGCGGGTGGAGCCGGCGGCAAACGTCAGCTCCAGATCCAGCAGGGGCAGGTCCGGGCTGCGGACGAAATAGACATCCAGGCCGTTGTCGGTTGTCCAGTGCTCGATGCTCGGACTGGCGGCGGCCGGTGCGGCGACCAGCGTGAGCAAGGCCGCCAGCAGCAGGGACCGGAGGCGGCGCGGCCGCGGCGCGGAATGGTTGGACATGAATCGCTCCTCGTTACAACTGCGACCTGAGTTCACGGGCTCAGAGGTTCGTGTCACCCGGGCCCGTCGTCGGTCCGGCCGGGGTCCCCGGCATGGCGTCGGGCAGCGGGTCGGCATCCTCGCTGCGGCGCAGATGGCCGACGGTGAGCCGCCGCTCGGTGAGATAGCTGCGCGCGGCCTCGCGCACGTGCTCGCGGGTCACCGCCCCCAGAC
>JAWOFB010000088.1:0-4570 GCA_046482445.1 Ectothiorhodospiraceae bacterium
CCCCATGGTCGATGATGCCGGCGATCCGCTCCAGGGTTTCGCCGGTGTGGCCCTTGGCTACCGGTTCTAGGAGTCTTCTCGTGTCTTGATCTGCGGGCCAGGAACGTGGCTCAGCCGGATCAGCAACTCGGTACGTGGTCTCCCCGATAGGCGCGAGCGGCGCCCATGCATACGGTTGCGGTGGATGCGAAGTCGGGTGCGTGTGCGCCGGGGTTGGCCTGAATCGACACCGCCGGGAGACGGGAGTCATGGCAACAGACAACGGCGTTCGGTATGTCCGCCGAACCACCGAGCAAACGGCTCTCCTGCTCCAGGGCGGCGGTGCCCTGGGCACCTACCACCAGGGTGTCTATCAGGCCCTGGCGGAGGCGGGCATTGCACCGGACTGGTTCGTGGGGACCAGCATCGGCGGCATCCAGGCGGCGATACTGGCCGGGAATGCGCCCGAAGAGCGACTGGCGCAGGTGCAGCGGTTCTGGGACCGCATCACCT
This sequence comes from Ectothiorhodospiraceae bacterium, assembly GCA_046482445.1. Taxonomy (GTDB): domain Bacteria; phylum Pseudomonadota; class Gammaproteobacteria; order Nitrococcales; family Aquisalimonadaceae; genus Aquisalimonas. Next base: position 493 of record JAWOFB010000088.1, read on the forward strand.
GGCCGCAGCCGATACCGGCACCGCCGGCGGAGCACCCGGCGCGCAAGTTCGTGAATCTCGCCAGTGCCATGACGACCATGATGTTGGGGCAGCCCGGCTTCTTTCGCCCGGCCCCGGATGGGCCCTGGCCCTGGATCGGTAAGACGGAGACGCCGCACTACTATGACCTCACTCCGTTCGAAGAAACCCTGACGGATGTCATCGACTTCGATCGGCTCAACCACGGCGACACCCGTCTGAGCCTCGGCGCCGTGGAGGTGGAAACCGGACGGCACGTGCATTTCGACAGCCGGGACCAGCGCATCGACGTCCGCCACGTCATGGCCTCGGGCGCGCTGCCGCCGGCTTTTCCCGCCATCGAGATCGACGGCTATCACTACTGGGACGGGGGCCTGATGTCCAACACGCCGTTGAGCGCGGTTCTGGATGACAACCCGCGGCGCAGCACGCTGTGTTTCATGGTGGATCTGTTCGACCCGACCGGTGATACACCGATGGATCTCGATCAGCTCGAGGACCGGCGTAAGGACATCATCTACGCCAGCCGGGCCCATACGCAGATCGAGGATCAGCGGCGCATGCATGATCTGCGTCGAGCGGTTAACATCCTGTTCGACCGGCTGCCGGAATCCGAGCGTGACGACCCGGAGCTGGATGATTTGCGCGGCTTGGGATGCACCACGCACGTCCAGGTGGTGCACTTCGTCTACCCGGGGCAGGCGTATCGCTCCTGGGCCAAGGATTTCACGTTCCTGCCCCAGACCCTCGCGGATCACCGAGCGCGCGGGTTTGAGGATGCGAGCCGCGCGCTGCGCGACCGTCCCTGGGAGGAGCCGGTGCGTGAACACGCGGGTGTCATCCACCACGAGATGAACCGTTCGCGCCCGGGGGGGTAGCCGACAGTACCGTCGATCAACGATAAACAAGAAATAAAAAGGGGGAAGGGCATGTTTCGTGGCATGCACAAGGGACTGGTCTTGCTGGCGAGCGTGGCGATCGCTGGCGTACGTCCGGCGGTTGCCGAGCCCGGTATCGCGATTGGTTACGGCGATGAAGTGGGTGACACCGACGTGGAGCGAGTTGAACTCCGCGTCAGCGGCACCGTCGGCGATGTCTGGGAGCCCCTCGACTGGTTGCCTCTACAGCCGCTCTGGGAAGTGTCGGTGGGCCACATGGCCGCGGACGCGAGTCCTACGGATTTCGACGATACCTGGACTGCTGGACTGCGGGGCGGATTCACGACCCCACTTGCCGCAGACGGCCGGCTGTTCCTGGAAGCGGCCACCGGGCCGGTGTGGCTGTCAGACCAGGTGTTTATCGCCAATGGCCTGATCCGGGACATGGGCGGTGAACTCCAGTTCCGCAGTCACGTCGGCATCGGTTGGTATCTCGACCGCGCGCGGCGTTTTGCCGTGGCCTACCGTCTGCAGCACACGTCCAACGCCGGCCTGGAGACCCCCAATCCGGGCCTGGACATGCAAGTGCTTTCCGTGAGCGCGGCGTTCTGAAGAGTTCATCGGCACGGCTTCAGCCGCGGGCGGTGCGGTTTTGCCTAGAATCCCGCCGCCTCCATCCCGCTTTCGCCGGGGTTTGAACGCTGCGCGTCGGCGACCCGGTTGCGACCGGAGGCCTTCGCGCGGTAGAGCGCCTCATCGGCGCGCGCGAAACAGTCGTCCAGCGGTTCATTCGGGCGTCGCTTTGCACAGCCGAGCGATGCGGTGAACGCCGGCTCGGAATCGCTGCCCCGGCTGGCGATCCGGGCGCGGACGCGCTCGGCGAGGACCAGTGGGTCCGTCTCCGAGTCCGTCAGGATAACGAACTCTTCGCCCCCGTAGCGGTAGGCGTGCGCTGTCGCCGGCAGCGTGTCCGCGAGAATGTTGCCGATACGCCGTAGAATGGTGTCACCGACATCATGGCCATGGGCGTCGTTGATCGCCTTGAAGTGATCCAGGTCCAGGATCGTGACGCCGTTGAACGCAGCCCTCGTGCCCCCTTCGGCGCCGGCGCGGTCGAGTTGTAACTGCCGGCGGTTGGCAAGGCCGGTGAGGGGATCCCGGGAGGCCAGCGCGTCCAGATCCTCGCGCATGCGCGCGAGCTGACTGCTGAACACGAACACGAACGCATCCACGAGCACCAGCGTGATGATGACCGTGGCGATGTTCAGCGGAGTGAATGCGGGGCTCGCCACCAAAGCGGCGAGTACGGCGGTGATCAGGCCACCGCAGAACGCCGTGCCCGGTTTCAGCACAAAGAACAGGGTGATGAGAGCCGGAAACAGCCATAACGCCGAATTGGCATCCCGGAAGGCCACCATCCCCAGGCCGAAGAACACGGCCGATACGGCTGTGGCAATGCCCTGCCAGCGGGCCCAGCCGCCGCGCCAGCGGCACACCGCGAGGCCGAGGAATACGGCGATGATGCCGATATCCAGCACGCCGATGAGGTGATCGCCGCGAAGAAACCGCAGCACCGCCATGGGCGTCAGGGCGATGACCGCCGAGATCGCGAGCAGGTAGACAACGCTGCTGGCCACCACGTCCGGGCCCAGATGAATGCCCAGGCGGTCGGCGAAAGTCTTCGGCGTCCATCGCATAAAGCGCCCCCTGCGAGCCGTGGCCCGACGCCACCGGGCCTGCCTGCACTAGCGATCCAGAATAGCCGATGATCGCGCCAGTGCGTATCCCGGTGATGCCAGGGGGCGGCTGCGCGGCGCTCAGGCGTGGAACTCGCGTCCCGCCTTGACCTCCGCCACATACCCCGCGCGGACGACGAAGTCACCGAAGGGCTCGCCTTCCTGGCGCTCCCGCGCGTAGTGATGGAGCATGGTATCCAGCTCGCTGAGGATGCGTTCCTCGCCAATATTGTCCAGGTACAGCTTGTTCAGCCGCTCGCCGTGGAAGCCGCCGCCCAGGTACATGTTGTACTTGCCCGGGGCCCGGCCCGTGAAGCCCACCTCGGCGAGGTACGGGCGCGCGCAGCCGTTGGGGCAACCGGTCATGCGCACGATAATGGGCTGATCAGCCACGCCAGCGCGCTCGGCGAGCTCCTCGATCCGGGTGATCAGGCTGGGCAGGTAGCGCTCGCTTTCCGCCATGGCCAGGCCACAGGTCGGAAAGGCCACACAGGCCATGGCGTTGCGGCGTACCGCGCCTTGCTGCGAGCCGTCCTTGAGGCCGTATTCACGCATGAGCCCGTCGATGCGCTCCCGGTCGGCGTCGGCGACGTTGGCAACGATCAGGTTCTGGTTGGGACTCAGCCGGAATTCGCCGTCGTGGACTTCGGCGATGGCGCGCAGGCCGCTCATGAGCGGATAGTCCGGCCAGTCGCGGATGCGTCCGTTCTCGATGAACAGCGTGCAGTGCCAGCGCCCGTCGGTGCCCTGGACCCAGCCGTAGCGATCGCCGTTGTGGTCGAAGTGATAGTCCCGCGCGGGCTCCAGCGACCAGCCCAACCGCCGTTCGACTTCCTCGCGGAACCATTCCGGTCCGTGGTCGTCGACGGTGTACTTCATGCGCGCGTGCTTGCGATCCACCCGGTCGCCGTAGTCACGCTGGACGGTGACGATCGTTTCCGCGAGCTCGTTGACCTGTTCCGGGCGGCAGAAACCGATCAGATCCGCCAGCCGGGGGAAGGTCGCCGTCTCGTTTTCCGTTCGCCCCATGCCGCCGCCGATGCAGACGTTGTAGCCGACGAGTTCGCCGCCTTCCTCGATGGCGATGAAGCCGATGTCCTGGCTGTAGACATCGATATCGTTCTCCGGCGGAACGGCAAAGCCGATCTTGAATTTGCGCGGCAGGTACGTGGGCCCGTAGATGGGCTCGGCGTCCTTGTTGGGGTCCACGCGCTCATGATCCAGCCAGATCTCGTAATACGCGTTGCTGCGCGGCACCAGGTGATCCCTCACCGAGCGGGCATGCTCGTGCCACCTCGGCCACAGCCCACTCCAGCAGGGGTACGTCCGGCCGCCGGCGGGCGATGGGGGGCTGGACGCCCTGCCCTCCGACCTCGCGGCCAAGGTCAAGGCGTTCGCCAAGGCCAACCCCGGCAAGCAGGTCGGGCCGCTCACCAAGCAGGCCGT
>JAWOFB010000367.1:0-3981 GCA_046482445.1 Ectothiorhodospiraceae bacterium
GCGACGGTACCGTATTGTAGAACGCACCCGGCGGCCCGTCGCGGCCCGGCATGCGCCGGCGTTCGCCCAGCCAGCCGCGGAACAGGTAAAAGGCGTCGGCCGGGGGCAGGAAGGTGAGTTCGTAGTCCACGCGGCGGGCCGGGTCGGTGATGTCGTCGCCTGCGATCCAGGGCGGATCCTCGCCGCTGACAAGATAGGCAGCGGTGTCCGCCTCCAGGAAACGTACCGCCCGGTGACGCCGGCGTTCCGGAGCGTGCGGGAATAGCGCGTGGGAACGCTCGGCGACGTCCACCGCCACGCGCCCGTCCGTCAGGCTGACGAGGCCGGGATGATCAGCGGCGCGGTCAGCATCCGCGGCGATGACGTAGGTGCGCATGTAGTTGTGCTGCTGCATGGTCGCCGCTACCGGGATGAGCTCATCGGCCGCGGCGGCGTCTGCATCCACCCCGCGCTCGGGCACCAGTGTCAGCGTCACGGCGGCGTAGTGATCCAGCTGGTGCCAGTCCCGGGTGTCGCCGACCAGGTCCAGTGCCAACCGTTGCCAGCCCGGGATACCCGTGCCGATACCGGACTGGCGGAACACCAGGTTGTAACTGAGAAAGACCGCCTCCACGGCCACGTCCATGCCGGGCAGCTGCAGCTGCGCGCGGTCCACCCGTGCCGGTACCACCGGCGTGCCACCGTCGGGTTCGCCGGTATGCGTGAAAACGGCCTGCGGATCGGCGCGGTGGGCGTTGAGCAGCGCCCGGTCGACACTTTCACTCACCCGCTCGCCGTCACCGTCGCGCAGGGACCCTTCCGGGATGTAGTCGCCGTAGAAGCTGATCGGGCCGGGTTCGTCGTCGGCGACGAAAACCACGGGTCGGTGAGCCCGAAGCCAGGCACGCTCGTGCTCCGAGGCGGCCGTCTCCGCCGGTGGTCGGGACTCGAGATAGCGCGAGAAACCCGGGTACTGGGAGAAGTTGCTTTCCTCCAGGCTGCAGGCGGGCAGTAACGCCGCGAGCGCGCCAACCGTTACCCACAGCTGCGTGCGGGGCAGTGATCTGCGATGCATGCCGCGATGATAACGAGGACAAAACCAGCGGACGATCACCCGGATGTTGGGAAGTAGTCCATATTCGCACCGCGCAACGAGGTGTACCCTGAAATCTAGTAAAGCAAGCCCGTGGGGAGCCATGAGCAAAAGCGCAAACGCAGAGCCATGGCACCGGACGCTGTTCGAGCGGGTCATGGAACAGTCGCCGGACGCCACTCTGATCACCACCACGGAGCTTGACCCACCGGGTCCCGAGATCGTCTACGCAAATCCGGCGTTCTGCCGGATGACGGGCTACGAGCGCGACGAGTTACTGGGCTGGACACCGCGTGTTTTTCAGGGTCCGGACACCGATCGGCGCAAGCTGCATGCGGTGAGGCAGCGCCTGGAGCGGCGCGAATCGCTCATCGAGACGGCCGTGAACTACCGCAAGGACGGCTCGCCCTACACCGTCGAGTGGAGCATCACTCCGGTCTGGGACCAGGCCCTCGAGCGAGAATACTTCGTCTCCATTCAGCGTGTGGTTGACGCTCGCCATCTCCGCGACGAAACGGTCCGCAGCGTCTTCGCCAGCGCCCCCCTCGGCGTACTCCTGGTCAACGGTCAGGGCAGGATTGAGAGCGCCAACGACACTGTGTGCCGGCTCTTCGACTACGACCGCGAAGACCTCCTGGGCGAACCCGTGGAGCTTCTGGTCCCCGAGGAATGGCGTAGCGGTCATTGCGGGCACCGAAGCGCGTATCAAGCGCAGCCGGAGACGCGTTCCATGGGGGCGCAACGCGATCTGTACGGCCAGTGTCGCGACGGCAGCCGGATTCCCCTGGAGATCGGCCTGTCCCCGGTTGCGGCCGATGACGGTTGCAGCACCCTGGTCACGGTTATCGACGTCAGTCAGCGCAAACATGCCGAAGGCCAGCTTGCCGCGCACGCACGGACCCAGGCGGCACTGGCGGCATTCGGGGAGGCGGCGCTGCGGGAGTCTTCCGTGTCGTCCCTGGCGCGGCGGCTGGTTGATATTGTCACGCGGGAGTTGGGTTTTGCCGCGGCAATGTTGGTGGAAAACGTGCCCAGTGGGTCTCCCGGTTTGCTGGAGGCAGCCGGCTGCGAGACGCCCGACTCGGCGGCAGACCGATATGCCCTGGCGGCAGATCCAGCGGCCGCGGAAGCGCTTGAGACGGGCGGCATCATACCCCTGAGCATTCAGGGCTTGCGGATGATGACCTCTCGGCTCCACCTCGAAGCCGGTGCCGTGCCTGATGGCGGCGTCTGCGTCCCGATTATCGAGCCCACGCGGCGCTGGGGCGTGCTCTATGCGCTTGGTGGCACAGCGGATGAGGCCGACGAGGCCAGCGCCTACCTGGTGAGCCTTTGCCAGATCATCGCGTCCGCGGCCCGCCGCGAGCGCGACCGTAAGCAAGTCCAGGACGTTGAGCACATGCGCTCGCTGGCGGGGCGCTTGGCGCATGTGGGTGGCTGGAGTGTGGATCTCGATGCTGGCCGCCTGCGCTGGTCGGACGAGGTCTGCCTCATTCACGAGGTAGCGCCGGGGACCGAGGTTTCGATCGCCGAGGGCATCAACTACTACGCCCCCGAGGCCCGTCACCGCATGCGGCGCCTGTTCCAGGCCTGCACTGAACAGGGGGAGTCGTTCGACGACCAGCTCGACATCATAACCGCCACCGGTCGACGGCGGACAGTCCGGACCATCGGCGAGGCGGTGCGCGACGACGCGGGTATCATCCGCGAGGTGCGCGGTGCGCTCCAGGACGTCACCGAGCAGCGGCGCACCGAGCGCGACTTGCTGCAAAGCCAGCAGCGCCTGCGCCAGTTCGCCGACGCCATGCCCACCATCGTCTGGACGGCCGCGCCGGATGGCACGCTGGATTATGCCAACCGACGGTTCCTGGAGTGCTCGGGCATCGGCAACGAGGTGCTCCCGGAAGACGGCTGGCTCCAGGCCGTGCACCCGGACGACCGCGAGCGCGTTGTTCGGGCATGGGCTGAGGCTGTCGCCAGCGAGTCTGACTACGAGCTGGATCTGCGTCTGTACTGCACTGCCGACGACGACTACCGCTGGCACTACGTCAGTGCGGTCCCCGTGCGCGACGATGGCGGTGTACTGCGCAAGTGGTACGGCAGTGCCCTGGATATCCACGATCGCAAGGATCTGGAGGAAGAGCTGGTTCGTGTCGCCAGCCGCCTGACCAGCACTCTGGAGAGTATTACCGACGGCTTCTATACGCTGGACGCTCAGTGGCGGCTGACCTATTTCAACGCCGAGGCCGAGCGGCTCATGCGGACGCCCCGCGGCGACGTGCTCGGCACGTGTATCTGGGACGCATTCCCGGATCTCAGCGGTACGCGCCTGGAGAGCGAGTATCGATGTGCGCTGGATGAACAGGTAACGCGTCAATTCGAGACCTACTCGAGGGCGCTTGACACCTGGTTCGAGATCCATGTGTATCCCGCCGCCGATGGCCTAACGGTGTATTTCCGGGATGTAACCCAGCGCAAGCGATCCGAGGCGGAAATTACCTTCCTGGCGTTCCACGATCCGCTGACGGAACTGCCGAACCGCCGTGCCCTCCAGGATCGGCTGGTAGCGTTGCTGGAGGATGATGAGCACAGTAGCGGCTATGGTGCGCTGCTTCTCGTGGATCTCGACCATTTCAAGACGCTCAATGACACGCTGGGACACACCCGCGGCGACGAATTCCTGAAAACCGTCGCCCTGCGGCTGCGCTCGGTGTTCGGAGATGGCCGTACTATTGCACGGGTCGGGGGCGACGAGTTTGCCGTCGTACTGACCGGTGTCGGCGATACGGCCGATGAGGCCAACCGGGCGGCGCGAGCGGCCGGGGAGCAGGCCCTGGCAACGCTCAGTGCGTCCTATGCCCTGGACGCGGGCCACCACAAGCGGACCTGCAGCATCGGGATGACGTCGC
>JAWOFB010000399.1:0-15612 GCA_046482445.1 Ectothiorhodospiraceae bacterium
GCGCCAGGGCCTGCCGGTGCTGCAGAAAACGCCCAAGGGCCAGCCCTCCACCGCCGAGTCCGTGCTCCAGGAGCTGGCGGCCGACTACGAGTTGCCGCGGCTCATCATCGAGCACCGGGCGGTGTCCAAGCTCAAGTCCACCTACACGGACAAGCTGCCGCAGATGCGCAACCCGGACACCGGGCGGGTGCATACGTCCTATCACCAGGCCGTGACGGCCACCGGGCGGCTGTCCTCCAGCGACCCGAACCTGCAGAACATCCCCGTGCGCACGGAGGAGGGCCGGCGCATCCGCAAGGCGTTCATCGCCACCCCGGGGTATCGGCTGATGGCGGCGGACTACTCCCAGGTGGAACTGCGCATCATGGCGCACCTGTCCGGGGACGCGGGGCTGCGCGAGGCCTTCGCCGCGCGCCGGGATATCCACCGCGCCACGGCGGCAGAGGTCTTCGGGGCGGACGCCGATGCGGTCACCGACGAGCAGCGGCGTGCGGCCAAGGCGATCAACTTCGGCTTGATCTACGGCATGTCCGCCTGGGGGCTGGCGCGGCAGATCGGGGTCGAGCGCAGCGAGGCGCAGCAGTACGTGGATCAGTACTTCGAGCGCTTCCAGGGTGTCAAGGCCTACATGGATCGCACCCGCGAGCAGGCCCACGAGCAAGGGTACGTGGAGACGGTGTTCGGGCGCCGGCTGCACCTGCCGGAGATCAACGCCCGCAACCCGCAGCGGCGTCAGTACGCCGAGCGCACGGCGATCAACGCGCCCATGCAGGGGACGGCGGCGGATATCATCAAGCGCGCCATGATCCGGGTGGACGAGTGGCTGCAGCACGAGCAGCCGGATGTCCTGATGGTCATGCAGGTCCACGACGAGCTCATCTTCGAGGTCCCCGCCGACGAGACCGATCGGCTCGGCGAGCAAATCCGCTCGCTCATGGTCGACGCCGCCAGCCTGGATGTGCCCCTGGAGGTGGATGTCGGCGTCGGCGACAATTGGGACGAGGCGCATTGACGCCACCAAGAACGGGAGACGGCCGGTGAGCGGTCAGCGGGACGATCAGCACGACAGCACCGTGGATCCGAACGAGGTGGAGCGCTACCGGGCCCTGGCGGACATGTGGTGGCAGCCGGACGGGCGTCTGTGGCCGCTGCATGTACTCAACGACCTGCGGACGGGTGCCATCCGCGACGCCCTGGGCCGCGTGCGGGGCCTGGACCCGGCAGCCGAGCGCCCCCTGACGGGCCTGCGCATGCTCGATATCGGCTGCGGTGGCGGCCTGCTCAGTGAGGCCATGGCGCGGCTGGGGGCGGAGGTCCACGGCGTGGACGTGGTTGCCAGCAACATCCGGGTAGCGGAGCTGCACGCCCAGGAGAGCGGATTGGCGGTCACCTACGAGACCGCCACCGCCGAGGCCGTGGCCGCGCGCGGTGAGCGCTTCGACGTCGTGCTCAACATGGAGGTGGTGGAACACGTGGCCGATCTGCCGGCGTTCATGCACGCGGTCAACACCCTGGTGACGCCCGGGGGGCAGACCTTCGTTGCGACCATCAACCGCACCCTGCGCTCGTTTGTGGTCGCCATTGTGGGAGCCGAGTACCTGTTCCGCATCCTGCCCCGGGGCACCCACCAGTGGTCGCGCTTCCCGAAGCCGGCCGAGATCGAGGCCCTGTGGCGAGACGGCCGTATCCATGTCCGCGAGCGCACCGGGGTGAAGGTCAACCCGTTGAACCGTCGAATGTGGTTGTCCGACTCGCTGAGTGTCAATTACATGCTCCTGGGCGAGCGCAGCTCCAGCGGATGAGCATGCGGGTGTACTGACCTCGGCCGATACGGCTAAAACGGCCACCAACAAGCGCAATCCGGCAACCATCGGGAGTCTTGCACGCCATGTCAGGCAAACCGGAACTGGAAATCCTGCACGGGGCGGAGATCGGTCAGCGGTTCGAGCAGATCGCTTCATTGCGCATGCGCGTCTTCCGAGATTGGCCCTATCTCTACGACGGCGGCCTCGAGGAGGAGCGGCGGCTGCTCCAGTACTACCTGGATGCGCCCGGCGCCCTGGCCGTAGTGGTCGTGGATCAGGGCGAGGCAGTGGGGTTTTCCACGGCCATGCCGTTGCTCGACGAATCCGAGCGCATGGTCCGGCCGTTCCGCGAGCAGGGCTTTGATCCGGAGCAGGTGTGCTATCTCGCCGAGTCCATCTTGCTGGCCGGTTACCGCGGCATGGGCTTCTACCGCCGGTTTTTCGAGCTGCGTGAGGCGCATGCCCGGCATCTTGGTTGCAGTCTGGCGGCCTTCTGCGCAGTCCAGCGGCCTACCGACCACCCCCTGCGACCGCCGGACCACCAGCCCCTGGACCCGGTGTGGCGGCACTTCGGCTACGTGCCGCGGGAGGACCTGATCGCCTATTACCCCTGGCGCGACGTGGGCCATGACCAAGAGACCGACAAGCCGCTGATGTTCTGGCTGAAACCTGTCTGACGAGCGGTGGAAAAAGAAAAGGCCCCGGCTCTCGGGGGGAAGGCCGGGGCCAAAACGCGACCCTGGGTGGGTCGCTGCTACCCGCTCAACAAAGGGGGGAATTGAGCGGGTTACGCCGGGCACTGGCGCAGTTACTGTGACCGTGTGCAGGCGCGTTGAGTTCCGCGCGCCGGCTTACGCTGCCGGCGTCGGCGGCAGCGTAAGCCAGGCGTCCAGCACCTGGTGGGCTTCCGCCACACCGGTGCCGCGGGTGGAGGAGAACAGCTGCACCCCGGCCTCCGGGAAGTCCCGGGCGATGGTGGCGTGGACCGTCTCCAGCGTCCGTTTGGCGGCGCCGGACTTGAGCTTGTCCGCCTTGTTGAGGAGGACGTGCACCGGCAGCCCTGCGTGCTGGCACCACGCCAGCATCTGGGTATCGAAGGCCTTCAGGGGGTGGCGGGCGTCCATGATCAGCATCAGGCCGCGCAAGGCGCTCCGGCTCTCCAGGTAGGCGGGCAGTACACGGTCCCAATGGGCCTTGATGCGCGCCGGCACGCGGGCATAGCCGTAGCCCGGCAGATCGATCAGCGCCCGTTCGTCATCCAGCGGGAACACATTGATGAGCTGGGTCCGTCCCGGGGTCTTGCTGATACGGGCGAGCTGCCGCCGGCCGGTTATGGCGTTGAGGGCACTGGACTTGCCGGCATTGGAGCGCCCGGCGAAGGCAACCTCGGCGCCGGTGTCCGGCGGTAACTGGCCGAGAGTGTGGGCACTCTTGAGGAACCGGGCGGCGTTGTAGCGGTCTGACATCGTGGGCTCGCGCAAGGTTTTCGGACCAAGATGGTACCGCGGCCTCAGGGGCCGCGTCCGCCCGCGCGCGCAATTGACCGGGAGGGGAACCGCTGGTATAACCCAAAGGCCTTTCATCCCTGAGTTGTCGCGCATTGCTGGCAGTATCGACGCGCGGCGGCCTCCCCGGGGATTCGTCTCAATCCAGGAGCAAGCGTTTCCATGACCAACTGGATCAAGGTGCTCATCGCCGCGGCCATCTTCGCTCCGACCCTGGCCCAGGCCGATGGTGACGTCTCCCGCGGCGAGGAATTGTCCGGCTCCTGCGCCGCCTGCCACGGCGCGCAGGGCGAAAGCAGCGACTCGCAGTGGCCAAACCTGGCCGGACAGAGCGAGCGCTATCTGTACGAGCAACTCAAGGCCTACAAGAGCGGCGAGCGCGAGAACAACGTCATGGCCGGCCAGGTCGCGAACCTGGACGACCAGGATATGCAGGATCTGGCGGCCTACTTCGCCGACCAGGAACCCGTAGTCTCGGGTGGCGTCGACGAGGACCTGCGCGACCAGGGTGAGGCCATCTACCGTGGTGGCATCCCGGAGAAGGACGTGGCTGCCTGCATGGCCTGCCACGGTCCCGGCGGCGCCGGCATGCCCGGAGCGGGCTTCCCCCGGATCGGCGGCCAGCACGCCGAATACGTGGTGGCCCAGCTCAAGGCATATCGCAGTGGCGAACGGGACACTGACCGCAACGCCATGATGCGCACGAATGCCGAGCGGCTCTCCGACGAGGAAATCCAGGCCGTTGCTTCCTATGTCTCCGGTCTCTACGAGGCGGAAGACTGACGCCCGGCTGCAGGGCGGCTCACTTCGGTAGTACCCGCCCCGGCGCCTACCGTTCACGTAGTACAGGGGTATGGTGACAGCCACCGAGTCCGTTGCCACGGGCCCGACCGCGCGCCGGCGCAGTCGGACCGCGACGCTACTGACCTTCCTGGGGTCCATGAACCTGGCGATCACGCTGCTGGTTGCCCTGGCAGTGGCGTCCGTGATCGGGACTGTGCTCCAGCAGGGCCAGGCCTACGAGGATTACCTGGTCAAGTTCGGCCCCTTCTGGTTCGAGGTCTACCGCGCCCTGGGCCTGTACGACGTCTACTCGGCCCCGTGGTTTCTGTTCATCCTCGGCTTCCTGGTGGTTTCCACGTCCGTGTGTCTGGTTCGTCAGACGCCGTTCATGTGGAAGGAGATGACGCGCTTCCGGGAACACCACCAGGAGCGCTCCCTGCGGGGCCTCTCCCACAGCCGGGAGTGGGACGCGGCAGCGGATCCGAAGACGGCGGCGGCAACCGCTGCCGCCGGTCTCAAGCGCAACGGCTTTCGTGTCCGTCGCAAGGCCCGCGACGGCGGCGAGCTCATCTCCGGGATGACCGGTGCCAGCAATCGGCTCGGATACGTCCTGACCCACCTGGGGATTGTGGTCATTTGTGTGGGCGGTCTCATCGACGGCGATCTGTACCTGCAGTGGCAGTACTGGACCGGCGCGCTCACCGTGGAGACCGAGGATGTGCCCGCTTCCCAGGTCCCCGAGGACAGCCGCCTGCCGCCGCGCGCCGGGGCCTTTCGCGGCAATGTCACCATCGCCGAGGGCGGCAGCGCCGGCGTCGCCTTTCTGCGCATGGGCGAAGGCTACGTGGTCCAGGAGCTGCCGTTCCGCCTGGAGCTCGAGGATTTTCGCATCGAGCACTACGACACCGGCGAGCCGCAGTCCTTCGAGAGCGACCTGACGCTGAAGCCGGATGACGGCGGTGAAGCGGTGGAGCAGACCATCCGGGTGAACGAGCCCCTGCACTACGACGGCTATGCCATCTATCAGGCCAATTTCGGTGACGGCGGCTCGCGGCTGGATCTGCGGGCGTGGCCGCTGGATGGCGGCGAGCCCGACACCCTGGAGACCCGGGTCGACGGCGAGACTGCCCTGCCGGGCCGTGATGACGGCCCTCGCCTGGAAGTCACCGACTTCAGCCTGTTCAACGTCCACCCCAAGCCCGATGCCACTAACAGCCGGGATGTGCAGAACGTCGGGCCGAGTTTCACGTTCCGCCTGCGACGCGCCACCGGGGAAGCCGTGGAGTATCGCAACTACATGGCGCCGGTGCGCGTGGACGGCCACGATTATTTCCTCAGCGGTATGCGGAGCTCCCCCGGCGAGTCGTTCCGCTACCTGCACATCCCGGCGGACCCCGATGGCAGTCCGCAGCGATTCATGCGCCTGGTTCAGGACCTCAAGGATCCAGATGCCGTGGCGGCAGCCGCCGACCGTGCCATGACCTCCATGGGCGTGGAGCAGCAGCGTGTCCGTGAACAGGTCAGTGAAGCAGCCTACGGGATGGTTGGCACGCTGCTGGAGGAAGGCCTGGATGCCGTGCTCGCCGAGCAGCGCGAGCGCGCCCGGGCCCGCGAAGGCCAGGCGCCGGAACGGCTCATGGATTTCTACCGCATGGTTCTGGAGCGTACCCTCTGGCAGGTGTATGCCGATGTGCTCGCGCGCGAGGACCGGGACGCCGCGGAACCTGCGGAGGAAGATCTTGTCTTCTATGAGAACGCCATTAGTGCGGTTACGGCGTTGCCGGACTACGCGGCGCCGGTCTTCCTGGAACTGCGCAGCTTTGATCACCGCCAGGCCAGTGGGCTGCAGATTGCCCAGGCGCCGGGGCAGAACATCGTCTATACCGGTGCGGGCCTGCTCACGGCCGGGGTGTTTCTGTTGTTCTATGTGGCGCACCGCCGGGTGTGGTGCTGGGTCCGTCCGGAGGGCAGCGGCAGCCATGTGGTAGTCGCCGGCGTCAGCCCGCGGGATCCGGTGGGCTTTCGCAAGGTCTTCGACACGCTTGTGGCTGACATCAGCCGGCGCCTGGCCCACGCCGAGGCGCAATCACCGACGTCCAGGGGGTAGTAGACAATGAGCACACCGCAGATGGTGGTGGGCGATGCCATCGACGATCGCGGCTTCCTGGCGCGGTTGTCATGGTTTGACTGGCTCTGGGCCCTCGCCCTGGTGGCGGGTACCGGGTACGCGAGCTGGACGTACGCACCGTGGATGGGCGGCTACGACCAGGGTGTCCTGTATCTCGCCTGCGCCATGGTGACGGCGCTGGGCTGGATCTGGAAGCCGGCACGACTGTTCGTCCTGCTGGTGGCCGCCACGGCGTTGTTCGCCGTGGCCCGCTACCCGGCGCTGGAAGCGGCGCAGCAGGACTTCTTCCTGGAGTATCTGCTGGCGAGTCAACCGGCCATCATGTGGATGTGTGCCCTGTTCCCGGCGGCGACACTGGCCTACTTCGGCGGCCTCGTCGCGCGCGCCGAGTTCCCCCAGAAAGTGGGTACCGCCTTCATGTGGCTGGGTGCGGGCGCCGCCCTGGTGGGGCTGCTGGTGCGCTGGTGGGAGTCGTATCTCATTGGCCCGGAGGTCGGCCGGATTCCGGTCACTAACCTCTACGAGGTCTTCGTCCTGTTCTGCCTGACCACCGGGCTGATCTATCTGTTCTACGAGCACCGTTACGCCACCCGGGCTCTGGGGAGCTTCGTGGGGTTGCTCATCAGTGCGGCCATCGGCTTTTTGCTGTGGTACCACTTCGATCGCAACGCCGATGCCATCGAGCCGTTGATCCCCGCGTTGCAGAGCTGGTGGATGAAGATCCATGTGCCGGCCAACTTCGTGGGTTACGGGTCCTTCGGGATTGCCGCCATGATGGGGGTCGCTTATCTCGTCCAGGCCTATTTCCCGGGTCCCTGGTACCGCCGGGGCCTGCCGTCGGCGGAGATTCTCGACGATCTCATGTACAAGGCGGTGGCCCTGGGGTTCGCGTTTTTCACCGTCGCGACCATCCTGGGCGCCCTCTGGGCGGCCGAGGCCTGGGGCGGCTACTGGAGCTGGGACCCCAAGGAAACCTGGTCGCTGATTACCTGGCTGAACTATGCGGCCTGGCTGCACCTGCGCTTCGCCCGCGGCTGGCGGGGTACGCCCATGGCCTGGTGGGCGGTTGCCGGGCTGGCGGTGGTGACGTTCACCTTCCTGGGTGTCAATATCTTCCTTAGTGGCCTGCATTCCTACGGTGAGCTCTAATGGCGACAACACAGGCCCGCAGTAACGCAGCAGGGCAAAGGAGAATGACAATGTGGCGCGTGCGTTCGATGCTCATCGGGCTGGCGCTGCTGCCGGCAGTGGCGTGGGCCCAGACCTTCCAGGAGGGGGAGGATTACCGGGTTCTCGACGAGCCGGTGGAGACCGAAGTCGAGGGGGTGGTGGAGGTCCGGGAATTCTTCTCGTATGCCTGCCCCCACTGCAATGACTTCAATCCGCTGTTGCATCGGGTCATGGACGATATCGGTGACCGGGCGGAACTGGTGCGCACCCCGGTGATCTTTAACCCGAGCTGGGAAGCCGTGGCCCGAACCTATTACACGCTGGCGGCCATCGACGCCGTGGACCAGGCGCATGACGCGGTCTTCGCGGCCATTCACGACGACGGCCGGCGGCTGGAGTCGCTGGACGCGATCACCGAGGTGGTCGCCGACGCCGGCGTCGACGCGGACGCCTTCCGGG
The DNA here is from genome assembly GCA_046482445.1 of Ectothiorhodospiraceae bacterium. Classification (GTDB taxonomy): domain Bacteria; phylum Pseudomonadota; class Gammaproteobacteria; order Nitrococcales; family Aquisalimonadaceae; genus Aquisalimonas. The sequence goes on from JAWOFB010000399.1 coordinate 7,851, forward strand.
ATGCCTGGGAATCGTTCGGCGTGGACTCCGCCATGCGGAGCGGCGAGCGCCTCGCACGCAGCTACGGTGTGCGCAGCACGCCCACCGTGGCCGTGGCCGGCAAGTACGTGGTGAGCGTGCGTCAGGCCGGTGGGCAGGAGGCCATGGGCGAGATCATTCGGTATCTGGTGGACCGCGAGCACGACGACGGGCAGTGACCGGGGGTGACGTTCCGGAGACGGCCGAGCAGCCGGTGGTCGCCCAGAGCGGCGGCGACCGGCTGCGGCTGCTGACCTATAACGTCCAGACGGGCATACGCAGCAGCCACTACGGCCATTACATTACCCGCAGCTGGCAGCACCTGTTCCCCCATGCTGCGCGCCCTCTCACCCTGGCCCGCCTGGGCCGGATGTTACGCGGCTATGATCTGGTAGGACTCCAGGAGGTCGATGCCGGCAGCCTGCGTAGCGGCTTCGTTAACCAGACGGAGTACGTCAGCCGCGCCGGCGGCTTTCCCTACTGGCACGACCAGACCAATCGTCGTATCGGGCGACTGGCCCAACACAGCAACGGTCTGCTCAGTCGCTTCCAGCCCCGGACCATCCAGGAGCACAGTTTGCCCGGGATGATCCCCGGACGCGGCGCAATGCACATCACCCTGGGCGCGGCTGGCAGCGAACGGCTGCACGTCATCTTTCTGCACCTGGCCCTGGGCGCGAAGACCCGGCGCCGCCAGCTCGCCTATATTGCCGATCTGATTGCGCCGCTGAAGCACGTGGTGGTCATGGGTGATCTCAACTGCAGTGGCGAGAGCAAAGAGTTTCGCATGCTGCTCAATCGCACCAGTCTGGCGGAACCCATCCGCGCGCATGCCACGTTCCCCAGCTGGCGGCCGGTACGCTCCCTGGACCATATCCTGGTGTCGCGCTCCCTGGTGGTCGAACAGGCGCAGGTCCTGGATTACCCGGTCTCGGATCACTTGCCGGTGGCCATGTCGGTCCGTTTGCCGGCCTCGATCTCACTGTAGCCGTAATCCGGGCGCGCTCGGTCGCCTCGCGGTGTTGCCAGCCATCGGGAGCGGATCGCCGACGCGCGCCGTGGCACAAGCCGTCGACTACACGCGGGGCCCGAAAGCGGGATCCGCCACGCTCCGGTGGAGTACGGCGCCGGGCGTGTCCGCAGGCCCGTGCAGATGCCCCTGAATGATGTCGCAGCCGTGACGCCGTAGCAGGTCCAGCTGCTCGCTGTGCTCGACGCCTTCGGCGACCACCGGTAACCCGAGTTGGTGGGCCATGGCGATGACGGCGACGACGATCGCGCGGTCGTCGGCATCGCTGAGGATGTCGTGGATAAACGAGCGGTCGATCTTGAGCTTGGTGATGGGCAACTGTTTGATTTGACGCAGTGATGAGTAGCCCGTGCCGAAGTCGTCCACGGCCAGGCCGACGCCCAGGGCACGCAGTTGCTGCAGGCAGGCAATGGCGCTGGCTTCCCGGTCCATGAGCGCGCTCTCGGTAATCTCCAGCTCCAGGGCTTCGCCCGGCACGCCGTAGTGAGCCAGCGTCCGGCGCAGGGTCTCCGGCAGTTCCGGATCCAGGAGCTGCTGGACGGCGATATTGATCGCCACCACCGGGACCTCGAGTCCGTGGGCGCGCCAGGCCGCGAGATCGCGACACGCCTGCTCGATGACCCACTGGCCGATGGGTACGATGAGACCGGTTGCCTCCGCCAGTTCGATGAAGCGATCCGGCAGGACCTCCCCGAGAACCGGATCGAACCAGCGGATCAGCCCCTCCAGGCCCGCCAATCCATCGGTGGCCAGGGTGATCTGCGGCTGGTAGTGGAGGGTGAAATGGTGCTCTTCCAGCGCGATCCGGAGCCGGTGCTCGATCCGCGAGCGGCACAGGGCCTGATGCTCCATGGGCGCTTGGAAGACGCTCACCGAGTCCCGGCCGCGGTCCTTGGCATCGTCCAGGGCTAGCTCCGTGAAGCGAATGAGTTCGTTGATCTCGCCGCCGTGTCGGGGGTAGCAGGCCGCCCCGAGGCACGCCGAGATACGCAGTTCGTGGTCAGCTACGGCAACCGGGGCACTCAGCAATCGGCGGATATCGTCCAGGGCGCTCTCCACGACGTCCGGGCGATCGTCATCGGGTAGGCAAAGCGTGAGCATGAACGCATCGCCACCCCAGCGCGCCAGTAGTTCGCCTCGGCCGACGAACCCTTGCAACCGCTCGCTCACCGCACAGAGGAGTTCGTCGCCCAGCGCGTGACCCATGACATCGTTGAGCGTACTGGCGTCATCCAGGTCAACCAGGGCCAGTGCCAACGGGGTGTCCGTCTTGGCCAGTCGATCCGTCAGGTGGCGGCGCAACAGCTGGCGATTCGGCAGGCCGGTCAAGGAATCGTAGTAGGCCAGGCGCAGGATGTGCTGCTCCGAGCGTTTGCGTTGCAGCGCACTCGCCAGGAGTTCGCTGACCCGCGCCGCGACGTGGACTTCATCCGCTGCCCAGCCCGGGTTCGGGTCGGGGCTGTCGACACCGAGAAAGCCCCTCAGGGTGCCGGAATAGGCGACCGGTGCGAGAATGGCGGTGCTGACGCCTTGTTCACGGAGGCATTCCGGCAGGCCTGCCGCCTCGCCGTAGGGTCCCGGGAATCGCAACGGGCTGCCGTTCCGCAGCTCGTCCAGGTAAGCCTGTTGCTCGGCGCTGTCCAGCGTGGACGGCGGCGCCGGAGTCGTGTCCTCCCGATCGCGGCGCCAGGCGTGATGACAGACAAGCGTGTGCCCGTCTTCACGGAGCTCGTAGATATAGGCGCGGGCGGCGCCACAGTATACCGCCGTTTGCTCCAGCGCCGTGGCGATGGCGGGGTCGATCTGGTCCGGCGATACGTTGATAAATGCCCGCGACAAGGAGCCGAACAGGCGCTCCACCGCATAACCGTTGGCGAGCCGTGCCTCCTGCACTCCGGGGGCCGAGCCGGGGTCCACCGCGAGCAGGACCCGGTCGGTCCCGGCGCGCGCGAGGCGGGCGCGGCAATGGTGGTACGGGGCACCGTCCACCTGTCGAATGTAGCTGACTTCCCGTGGGCCGCCCTCCCCAAGACAAGCCGTGACCGCTTCCTGGAGCGCTTGCTGGTCCGCGGGCGGCACGGTCGGGTCGTCCAGGGGCGACGGGTTGTCGTTACCGGGTGAGCGCCTGTGCACGGTCCCGTGTGAATCCACCACGAACACGTGGTCGTTGGTGCAGGCAAGCAGCGCGTTGAGTTCCGTCGTGCTGAATGACCGCGTCGGCGCTTTGGATTCCATCCCCGGTCTCCGGGATGAATCGGGCATAATGATCAGGACTCCTCGACGGACCTGCAATGCGCCGCGTGCGCGGGCCAAGCGGGACACAGACGCCGTAACAGTAGCGTAACCCTGGTGCTGTGTCGATTGCGGCGCAACCGGCCGGGGCCCACTCCCCAAGGAGGGTGTTTCATGACCCACAATGTTTTTGTCATCGGCCTGGACGATTTCAACCTGGCCGAGTTGCAGACCGTGCACAACGCCGGCGACTACACGTTCCATGGCCTGGTGGACTACGACACCATGGTCAACCCGAAGTCCTATCCCATGGACGCCATCATGGCCGAGGCGCGCGAGACGTTGCGCCAGGCGCCCTCAGTGGACGCCATCATCGGCCACTGGGACTTTCCCACCACGTCCATGCTGCCCATCCTGCGGCGGGAATGGGGTCTGCCCACGCCCAGTCTGGAGAGTGTGCTCTACTGCGAGAGCAAGTACTGGAACCGGCTCGCGGGCCAGGAAGCGCTGCCGGAGTGTACGCCCGATTTCCAGGGCCTGGATCCGTACAGTGACGATCCGGTCCGCGATCTGGATATGGAGTACCCCTTCTGGCTCAAGCCCTGCGTGGCGTTTTCGTCGTACCTGGGCTTCCGGATCGAGAACGAGGAACAGTATCGCCAGGCCATGGCGACCATCCGTGACAAGATCCACGTGTTCGCGGAGCCCTTCGACAACGTGGTGGGCTACTGCCAGAACCGGGGGGCGCTGCCGGACCGCGGCAGCGGCGCCACTTGCGTGGCCGAGGCGCTGATCAGCGGGCGCCTGTGCACCCTGGAAGGCTACGTCTACAACGGCGAGGTCGTGACCTACGCGATCGTGGACTCCCTGCGGGCATCCAACAACGTCAGCTTCTTTAGCTACCAGTACCCTTCGCATCTGCCCGAGGGCGTGCAGAATCGGATGAAGGCGAACGCTGAGCGCATCCTCAAGCACATCGGCATGGATCACAGCCCGTTCAACATGGAGTTCTTCTGGGACGAGGCCACGGACAAGCTCTGGTTGCTGGAGATCAATCCGCGTATCTCCAAGTCCCACTGTCCCATCTTCCAGATCGCCACCGGATCGTCCCACCACGAGGTGGCCATTGATATCGCCCTGGGCCGGCAGCCGAACTTCCCGCGCAAAGAAGGGCGTTTCCCGATCGCCGGCAAGTTCATGCCGCGGGTGTTCGGTGATACGACTGTCAAGCGCGTCCCCGGTGCGAAAGAGATCGAGGCACTGCACAAACAGCACCCGGAGCTGATTGTTCACCCGGGGGTCGAGGAGGGCATGCGGCTATCGGAGCTGCGGGCGCAGGATAGCTACAGTTTCGAGATCGCGGATGTGTTCCTCGGTGCGGACACCGAGGAACAGCTCCACGAAAAGTTTCGGCACGTCATGGCAATCCTGGATTTCCAGTTCGCGGACGTGGTGCCGACCAACTACAACTGAGTACGCGTGTCGCGGCCCGGCGGTCGGCGCGATAGTCGAGCACCGCCGGGCCGCGACACGGGCAGCCAGCTGGGTGCCGCGGCGGTCAGCTGGCCTCGTCGCTGTCGTCGCTGGAGTCGTCAGCGCTGACGGCCTCCTGCAGTTGCCCGAAGACCTCGTGGCGGCGCACACGGTCGTTTTCGTCTTCCGCCAGATCGGCGGCGCTACGGCCTTCCTCGTCGGTGACCGAGGCATCCGCGCCCGCGGCCAGGAGCTGTTCCACGGTGCCCGGCTCCGCCTTGGCGGCGGCGATCATCAGCACGCTGCGACCATCCTCCAGGCGGGCGTTGACGTCGGCGCCGGCGTTAACCAGCTTGCGCACCACCACGGCATTGTCGAAGTAGCTTGCCAGCATCAACGGGGTCCAGCCGGAGTCGTCCCGGGCGTCGATGTCCGCATCCGCCTCGATGAGGTGTTCGACCATGGTCGAACGGCCGGCAGCGGCCGCAATCATCAGCGGGGTTTCGTCGGATTCCGCCGAGCCGTCGACCGAGGCGCCGCCGTCGATCAATGTGCTGGCCATGGCGGGTGAGCCGCTCTTGGCAGCGCTCTTCAGCGCGGTCCAGCCCTGCTCATCGCTGACCGTGGCATCGGCTCCCGCTTCCAGCAGGGTGCGGGCCATGGCCCGGCGGTTCTCGCTGACCGCCACCATCAAAGCGGTACCACCGCCACCGCCACGCGCGTCCACATCGGCGCCGGCATCCAGCAGTGCCTGGGCGACGCCCGGATCGTTGGCCCGGGCAGCGAGCATGAGCGCGGTCCAGCCCTGTTCATCCTGGACGTCGGGATCAGCGCCGGCATCCAGCAGATGGTTGATGACGGTCTCGCCACTGAAATGGGCGGCCAGCATCAGTGCCGTGCGCCCCTGCTCGTCGGTCACGGCGACATCGGCGTCGGCCTCCAGCAAAGCGGCCACCGTGTCCGGCTGATCGGCACGTACGGCCTGCATCAGCGCGGTGCTGCCGTCCTGCTCCGCGTCCACGGGAGCGCCATCTTCGAGTGCTTGCTCCACGGCCTCCGCGTCGCCGTTGTCGATGGCTTCCAGCAGCGCCTCGGCATCGGCGTCGGTACTGTCACTGGCGAGCACGGGCGCTGCGAGCGTCGCCGTCAGCAGCGCTGCCGCGATCCGTGCCAGTGGGGTTCTATCGATTGTGGCCATGAATGGTTCTCCTCGCTGGTTCTCGTTTGTCGTGTACGGATCGTTTCCGTTGTCGCGTTCCGGAGACTGCGACAGCCTGCCGGCGCCGCTTGTTTCATTCAATCCGTGATGACGGCTCCACAACCAGCCGCGCGCGCCGGGCCGTCCGGCGCCGGCTGCTGGCCACGCGCCCGCCGCGCGCAGGGTGTCACTTGCTGGTGGACTTGTCGCGGCGGCCGTCGTTGTTACGGGGGCCGTCCTTGCCGTCAGCCCGTCCGTCCGGGTCGTCCCGCGGCGGGGTATCCTCCCGGCCGGGGGGCGTCTGCGAGTCCAGCCGTTCCTCGACCCGCTCCACGTAGTCCTCATAGGCCGGAACGGCGACGGCTGCCAGGACGCCGGCGCCCACCACCGCGGTCGTGGGGGCTGCGGCCAGGATGTCCGCCGGACTGTGTTCGAAGGTGAGTGCGACGTCCAGCCGGTCGTCGCCGTGATTGAGCTGCACCCCGTAGGCACCGGCCTCCGGCAGTCCGGCCTCCGCGGCCGTCGGCATATCGAACAGGTTCACCGGTGTGCCGGTAACCTCGCCCAGGTAGCGCAGGAACTGCAAGTAGGTGCGGTAGACAGTGCGGGGACCCTGCTCGATGCCCATGGTGCCCGCCAGCACCGCCGGCTCCAGGTCCTGTCCCTGGGTGTCCTGCAGCCAGGTTGCCAGATCGGTGCCGCGCTCCATCTGGGAGCGCGTCAGCAAGGCCTGCGGCGTTGCCGCCATGACCACGTAGTCGCCGTCCCGGGTCCAGTACCAGTGATCCTCGGCCTCGGCGAGTCGGCGCGCCCACTCAGGCGCGGCGTCCGCGGCTTCATCGGGTAGGCCCCCCTGGGGAAATGCCTGCTCGTGGTAGGTCTGTCCGCCGTGGCGATAGCGCCGGTGGCCGTCGCCTTCGGTCAGTCGCTCGGCCAGGGTTTCCCAGGCATCGGCATCGCGGATGCGGACGGCGGCGAACTGCCCGGCCTCGTCGCTAAACGCCATGCCTTCGGGGCCCAGTGCAGCGAACAGCGCCTCCGGATCGACGCCGAGCCAGCTGCGGACTTCGCCCGCAAACGCGGCGTAGGCATCGTCGTCCGCAGTGGATTGGTTTTCGATCCGTTCGCGCACCGCGGTCCACGTCTCGGCGTCCGGCAGCGCCAGGCTGACCAGCCAGTTCGGGTCACCCGCCGCCTCCAGGGCAAAGCGGTTGGACGGTGCCGGCAAAAGGTCGCGCATGCCGGCCCGGGGGCCGGCGATGCGCAGCTGCAGGTGCGAACGGCGGTGGCTGTCGCCTGCGGCGGTGGCCTCGGTGCCTGCGGACAGGGCAAGCCACCGGGCCTCGTCCAGGCCGGTGCGTTCCCAGGCGCGCCGGCGTTGCGGCGGTAGCTGTGCTGTCAGCATGGGGGACAGTCGTTCGGTGTCGGCCCACGCGAACAGCCCCCCGGGACCGCTGTTGGTCTCTGTCTCCGCGGCCGTTACAGGGGATTCATTGGCCGGGTCGAGGGTGGCCATCACGTCCTCGAGAGCGGCCGCCGGGTCGCCGGCGGTGCCCATCACGGCCATGATCCGGCCCGTTTCCGGTCGCAGCCGCAGTTGGGCGGTCGCCGGCCCGACGCGAACCCGGGCATCCTGGTCCGGGCCGAAGCGCTGGGTGATCGTCGCCGTGCCTTGCTGCGGGACGAGCTGTTCCAGGAGTGCGTTGGCCTCCGCCACGTCGTCGATGGCCAGCACGCCGGTGAGCACCGTTCGCTGCTCCGCCATGCCGCCATCCTCCGGCACAATCAGGGCGACTTCCAGTGGTGAGCGC
>JAWOFB010000085.1:0-3575 GCA_046482445.1 Ectothiorhodospiraceae bacterium
CGGGGATCTCTTGCCTGGCGCAGGAGTTGCGCGACGAACCGCCGGACAGCGACCGGACGCAGGCAATCGCGGGCGACGTCCTGGCCCAGGCTGAGCGCATCAACAACATCGTGCAGAGCCTGGTGCGCTATGCCCATGGCGGCGCCCGGGATCTGCAACCCCACCAGTCCCTGGCCGTGCGCAACACCGTCGACGAGGCCATCCGGCTGACCACGCTAAGCCGGCGTACGCGAGGGGTGCGCTTTGACAATCAGCTGCCCGGGGATATCTCGGTCATGGGCGACCCACAGCAGCTGGTGCAAGTTTTCGTGAACCTGTTCTCGAATGCCGCCGATGCCTGCGCAAACAACGCCGACGACGGCTTCATACGGGTTGACCACACGCTCCTGGACGACGGCCGACTGGCAATCCGGATCACGGACAACGGCGGCGGCATCCCGCCGCATGTCCTCGACCAGGTTCTGGAGCCATTTGTCACCACCAAGCAGCCGGGCCAGGGCACCGGCCTGGGCTTACCCCTTGTGTACAACATCATCCGTGAACACGGCGGCGAGGTCGCCGTCGACAGCGCCAACGGCACAACATGCATCACCTTGCGGCTGCCACTGTCGCGCAGCCGCGAAACAGAATGGCCGCCCACGAGCCGACAGGCCATCTGACCCTCTTGGAGAAACGCCATGGCACGCATACTCATTGTCGAGGACGAAACCGTCATCCGGCAGTCCTTGGGCCGGCTACTGAGCCGGCAGGGCCACGGCGTCACGGAAGCGGATTCTGTGGAGAACGCGGAGAAACAGCACGACCTCACCGGCTTCGAGTTGATCATCGCGGACTTGCGCCTGCCCGGTGAGGCCGGCACTGCTGTTCTGGAGCGTGCACCCGGGGTCCCGACGGTGATCATGACCAGTTATGCCAGCGTGCGCTCGGCCGTGGACGCCATGAAGCACGGGGCAGTGGACTACATTGCCAAACCCTTCGACAACGACGAGCTGCTGCTCACCGTGGACCGGGCGCTCAAGCAGGCCCGCATGCAGCGCCAGAACGCCGCCCTCAAGGCCGATCTCAACCGCGACTATCCGGTTTCCGGGATCGTCGGGCAGTGCCGGGCGATGCACGAGGTCTTCGACCGGATTAACCGCGTGGCACCGACAAGCACCACGGTGCTGGTGCTCGGCGAGTCGGGAACCGGCAAGGAATTGGTCGCCCGCGCGCTCCACGACCGCAGCACCCGCGCGGACGGGCCCATGATCACCGTCAACTGTGCCGCCATTCCGGATACGCTCATCGAGGCCGAGCTCTTCGGCCACGAGAAAGGCGCCTTCACCGGCGCCGTGGGCGCGCGCAAGGGGTTGGTCGAATCCGCGGATGGCGGCACCCTGTTTCTCGACGAGATCGGCGAATTGCCGCTCGCCGCCCAGGCGCGCTTGCTGCGCGTGCTTCAGGAAGGCGAAATCCGGCGCGTAGGCGCTTCCCGCTCACTCCATGTCGATGTGCGGCTGGTTGCAGCAACCCACCGTGACCTGGGGCGCCTGGTCGCCGAAGGCGGTTTCCGCGAGGATCTGTACTTCCGTATCCATGTCATGGAAATCCGACTGCCTCCGCTGCGTGAGCGCCGCGAGGATCTGCCGGAGCTCGCACGCCATCTGCTGGACCGGACCTGCAAGCGCCTCAAATGCCCACCCATGCAGTTCAGCAAGCAAGCACTGGAGCGCATCCAGCAATACAGCTGGCCCGGGAACGTGCGCGAACTCGAGAATGCCATCGAGCGCGCGGCGATTCTCAGCGACAGCACCGTAATCACGCCTGAGATCCTGGGCATCCAGGCCGACAGCGAACCGGTGCCCGACACACAACACCCGGACCTGTCCCTGGAAGACTACTTCTGTCGCTTTGTCCGCGCCAACGAGGACGAATGCACCGAAACGGAGCTCGCCCGCCGGCTGGGGATCAGTCGCAAGGCACTGTGGGAGAAGCGACAGCGCCTTGGCATTCCCAGGCGCAGTCGCTCCGCCGGCGTGTAACGCAGCGCATCACAATGCCGCAGCTGCTGTTACCCCGGGTAACAACGCAGGCAGCCCTGGAGGCCGGCAAACCGGCGGAACCCGCCCAAAACCCGTGTGGCACGGGTTTCGCAGGCAGCGGCGGCGACGGCACACGCACGAACCAATGCACTTCAAACGCCTGCAACTGCTAGGCTTACGAGTGCCCGGATCACCCATAAAAAGTACACGGCCAACAACGCCGTGATGACGCATACGAGGAGGAGCTATCCCATGTCCGATACCAAGGTCTATCCCGTCCCGGATGAGATTGCGCGCAATGCGCACATCGATGCCGCTACCTATCGGGCCATGTACAAACGCTCCCTGGAGGAGCCGGACGCGTTCTGGGCGGAGCACGCCGAGCGACTGACCTGGTTCCGGCGCTGGGATACGATCAATAACTCCGATCTCGCCAAGGGCGAGATCCGCTGGTTTGACGGCGGCCGCCTCAACGCCGCTTATAACTGTATCGACCGGCACCTGGACACCCGCGGTAACCAAACCGCCATTATCTGGGAACCGGACGACCCCAAGGACCCGGCGCAGCACATCACCTACAAGGATCTCCACGAGCGCGTCGGCCGTCTGGCCAACGCCCTGAAGGCGCGGGGCGTCAAGCGCGGCGACCGCGTCTGCATCTATCTGCCCATGGTCCCTGAGGCCGCCGTCGCCATGCTGGCCTGCGCGCGCATCGGGGCAATCCACTCAGTGGTCTTCGGCGGTTTCTCGCCCCAGGCCCTGCGGGACCGCGTCCAGGACTCCGACTGCGGCGTCGTGATCACCGCGGACGAAAGCGTACGCGGGGGTCGCAGCTTCCCGCTCAAGGCCAATGCCGATGAGGCCCTGCGGGAGTGCCCGGGCGTACACACCGTGGTGGTCGTCCAGCGCACCGGCAACGAAGTGGACTGGGACGACAAGCGTGACGTCTGGTATCACAAGGCCACAGCGGAAGCCGGGGCAGACTGCCCCGCCGAGGAAATGGAGTCGGAGGACCCTCTGTTCATCCTCTATACCTCGGGTTCCACCGGCAAACCCAAGGGCGTTCTACACACCACGGCGGGCTACCTGCTCGGTACCAGCATGACCCACGAGTATGTCTTCGATTATCACGAGGGCGAGGTCTACTGGTGCACCGCCGACGTGGGCTGGGTTACGGGTCACAGCTACATCGTCTACGGCCCGCTGGCCAATGGCGCCACTACGCTAATGTTCGAGGGAGTGCCCACATACCCGGATGCCGGCCGGCTCTGGGAAATCGTGGACAAGCACAATGTGAACATCTTCTACACCGCACCCACGGGCATTCGTGCCCTGATGGCCAAGGGTGAGGAGCCGGTCAAGAAGGCCAGCCGCCAATCGCTGCGAATCCTCGGAACGGTCGGCGAGCCGATCAATCCGGAGGCCTGGAACTGGTACTACCAGGTTGTGGGCGAAGGCCGCTGCCCCATCGTGGACACCTGGTGGCAGACCGAAACCGGCGCGATCATGATCACCCCCTTGCCCGGTGCGACGGATCTCAAACCAGGGTCGGCG
>JAWOFB010000179.1:0-3072 GCA_046482445.1 Ectothiorhodospiraceae bacterium
GCCTGATGGGCGGCGGCCTTGCGGCCGGGTATCATGGCGATACAGATGATGGACAGGGCAGGGGATTCGTGCTCAGGCGTTGGCTTTGGCGCATGCTGGGGATTGCAGCGGTGGGAATCGGTGCCGTCGGTACGGTGGTGCCATTGCTCCCGACGACGCCGTTCCTCCTGGTGGCGGTGTGGGCGTTTGCACGTGGTTCCGAGCGCTGGCGCCTTTGGCTGATCCACCATCCGCGTTTCGGCCCGATGATCCGCGCCTGGCACGCCGAGCGGGCGATCCCGCGACGGGTGAAATGGATCGGCATCGCTTCCCTGGTGGCCAGCCTGCTCATTGCGCTCTGGATGGAGGTGCCACCGCTCGGGCTTGCCCTGCAGTGCATCGCCCTGGTCGGCGTATCCATCTTCCTGCTGACACGCCCGGATAGCTCCTGACAAGACTACCCGAAGCGGACTGCGATGCGCTCCAGGCAAGCCCCGCGCGAGCCGGACAGCCGCGTCCGGCTGCGCTGGCGGGCGGCGACTCAGTCCTGGCCGAGTACGCGGAACTGCCGGATCATGCCCTTGAGCTGTTCCGCCAGGACCCCGAGCTGCTCACTGGTCTCCCGCGTGCGCCGTCCGGCGGCCTCGGTCGCCTCGAAACCGTCCTTGACGCCCGTAATGTTGCGGTTGATCTCCTCGGCAACCTGGCTCTGCTCCTCGGCGGCAGAGGCGATACGGGTGTTCATGTCCGTGATCGAGGCAACGGCCTCCTGGATGCGCCCGGTGGCCTGATGGGCCGTGTCCGCGCTTTCGGCCACCGTGTTCGCCTGGGTATTGCCACGGGCCATGACGCTGCTGGCCTGGTTCACGCCGCTCTCCAGGCGCTGGATCGCTTCACTGATCTCGCCGGTTGCCTCTTTGACCCGCCCGGACAGCGCCCGGACCTCCTCGGCCACGACCGAGAATCCGCGTCCCGACTCCCCGGCCCGCGCCGCTTCGATGGCCGCGTTCAGCGCCAGGAGGTTGGTCTGCTCGGAGATCGCCTGGACCACATCCACGACCTTGCGGATCTCGGCGGTGTCGGACTCCAGGTTGTTCACCACTTCCGCCGCTTCCCGCACCTCGCGCGCGAGCTCCGTCATGGCGGTGTTGGCCTCGTCCATGACGGCGCCGCCGCTGCGCGCCTGTTCCGCCGCTTCATCCGCCGCGGTCGCGGCCTCGTTGGCGTTCGCGGAGATCTCCTGGACCGTAGTGGCCATCTCGTTCATGGCCGTGGCGACACTGTCGGTTTCCTCGCGCTGGCTGGCCAGGGCGTCCTGATTGCTCTGCGCCGCCTCCTCGGTGCTGGCGATGGCGCTGGCCAGCTCCTCGGTGAGCGTATTCACGCGGGTCTGCATGGCGTCCATCTGCGAGCGCTGCATGATCATGGCCAGTTCCACCTGGGCGGCCAGGTCGTGGCCGCCGCCATAGGTGTACTCGCCGACGCTGTTCTGGTAGACGCTCTGGGCCTGCTTGCGCACCCGGTCCAGGCGGCGCGTCGCCAGGGCCATCAGGCCTGCGCCGGCGGCGGCCGCCAGGACGCCCGCGCCCACCGTGGCGGCGATCGGCATGGTCGCGCTGGCGTAACCGAGCGCCACGGCGCCGGCGGCGACCGCGGCGGTGATGAGCGCGTACCGGGTGCGTGTGCCCAGCCGGTGCCAGGGTTTTAAGACCGCGCGCCCGGCTCGGATGCGCGCGTACAGGCGACTGGCCCGCTCCTTTTGCTCGGCTGTCGCGGGCGAGCGCACGGACTGGAAGCCCACGTGCTGATCGCCTTCGTAGACCGGTGAGACGTAGCCGCTGACCCAGTAGTGATCGCCGTTTTTGCAGCGATTCTTGATCACTCCCATCCAGGGCTTGCCGGCCTTGAGCGTGGTCCAGAAATCCTCGTAGACGGCTTCCGGCATGTCCGGGTGGCGGACCATGTTGTGCGGGCTGCCCACTAGCTCATCGTGGCTGAAACCCGAGACCCGCAGAAACGCGTTGTTGGTGCTCTGAATGACCCCGCGGGGGTTGGTTGTGCTAATGAGGCGCTCGTCCTCGCGGACGGGTTCCTCCCGCTCTGTCACGGGTTTGTTGACACGCATCCTGGCCTCCTGTGGGTTCGTCCTGCCGCATCCTGAGTATCGGCCCGCTGTGCGGGGACTTGATTGATCCAGATCAAGCCGGGGGTTATACGGGCTGCATTGCCGCCCGGGCGCGGCTGGCGGGGGCCGGGATGCGGTCTTTACCCCGGGAGTGGCGGGCATCCCTGTGAAAACTGGTATTGTTCAGGCATCTTGATGTGAATCAACAAAGCAGGGAGTCAGAGCGCACAGACTGTCGCCGGTTGAAACGGCCGAACGCCCGGACCTTGCGGGCAGCAAGCGGCGGCGCAAAAATGCAGCCAGGGTGGGCGCGACCCAGAAAACATCAAATGGGAGGGGAACATGCAGGCACCCTTCGACGCGCTCCTGGCGGAGCTCGCCGCGACCATTCCGGATGACCGATTGAGCCGGGACCAGCTACGCCGGCTCGCCTATGGTACGGATGCCAGTTTCTATCGCCTCATCCCGGCCCTGGTGGTCCACGTGGACAGCGAGGCCGAGCTGCTGACGGTCCTCGATGCCTGCCGCCGCCGCAATGTCGCCGTGACCTTCCGGGCCGCCGGGACGTCATTGTCGGGGCAGGCGGTAACGGATTCGGTTCTCATTGTCCTCGGCCACACCTGGCGGACCCACGACATCCTCGACGGCGGCGAAGCCATCCGCCTGGATCCCGGCGTAATCGGCGCCACCGCCAATCGCCTGCTCGCTCCCTACGGCCGCAAGATCGGCCCGGATCCGGCCTCCATCGGTGCCTGCATGGTGGGCGGCATTGCTGCCAACAACGCCTCCGGCATGTGTTGCGGGACCTCCCAGAACAGTTACCGCACCGTGCGCGATCTGCGGGTGGTGTTCGCCGACGGTGCCGTTCTGGACACGGCCGACCCGGACAGCGTGCGCGCCTTCCGCACCTCGCACGCCGAGCTGCTGGCGGAGCTCGAGCGCCTGTCACGGGAGACTCGGGACAATAC
>JAWOFB010000207.1:0-7076 GCA_046482445.1 Ectothiorhodospiraceae bacterium
CGTGATCCTGACCCCGGACGATCAACTGCCGTTTTTCGCCGGCACCTACTTCCCGCGCCGGGCTCTGCGCGGCCTGCCGGCCTTCCCCGATGTACTCGCGCGCGTGGCAGACGCTTACCGGGAGCAATACGAGACCATCCGCGAGCAGAACCAACAGGTGGCTGCAGCCCTGGCACGCAGCAACGAGGCCCCGGGAGCACCCGGCAGCACTCCGGATACGACGCCGCTGGAACAGGCCCGGAGTCATCTCGCCGAGGTGTTCGACCCGTACCACGGCGGCTTTGGCAGCGCCCCGAAGTTTCCCCAGCCGACCCTGATCCAGTATCTGCTGGAGGATTACGCCGGTGCTCCGGCCCAGCGGCGCTCGTCCCTGCACATGGCGTGCACCACGTTGCGGCGCATGGCGCTCGGCGGGATCAATGACCAGGTCGGCGGCGGTTTTGCCCGCTATGCCACCGACAACGAGTGGATGATCCCGCACTTCGAGAAAATGCTCAGCGACAACGCTCTGTTGATGGCCCTGTACGCCGATGCCTGGCAGGCCACCGGCGATCCGCTGTTCGCGCGCACCGCGACCGAGACAGCGGACTGGGCAGTCACCGAGATGCGCGCGCCGGAGGGCGGCTTCTACAGCGCCCTGGATGCCGACAGCGAGGGCGAGGAAGGCCGGTTCTACCTGTGGACCCCGGACGCCGTGCAGGCGTTGCTCACGGAAACCGAGTACACGGCGGTCAGCGCCCGCTTCGGCCTGGACGAACCGGCCAACTTCCAGGGCCGCTGGCATTTCCATGTGCAAGCGTCGATTTCGGAACTCGCCAAGTCCCTGCGCACCCCGGCGGCCACGGTGCGCGAGCGCCTGGACAGCGCTCGTGGCAAACTGTACGAAGCCCGGTGGCAGCGGACCTGGCCGTTACGCGACGACAAGATTCTCACAAGCTGGAACGCCCTGATGATCCGCGGCCTGGCGCGCACCGGCCGCCTGCTGGATCGCCCGGACCTGGTCGTCGCCGCTGAGCAGGCGCTCGCCTTTATCCGCCAGGCCGTTTGGACCGGCGAGCGCCTGCTGGCGAGCTGGCGCGACGGGCACGCCGAGTTACCCGCCTACCTGGACGACCATGCGTTCCTGCTTGAGGCGGTACTGGAACTGCAGCAGTGCCGCTGGGACGCGGACCGGGCGGCGTTTGCGACAACGCTGGCCGAGTGCCTCCTGGAGGGCTTCCGGGACGCGGACAGCGGCGGGTTCCTGTTCACGGCCCATGATCACGAGCAACTGCCAACGCGCAGCCGGCCCCTGGCCGACGACGCCCTGCCCTCTGGTAACGGCGTCGCAGCGCGCGCATTGATCACCCTCGGCCACCTGCTGGCGGAGCCCCGCTACCGGGAAGCCGGGGAAGCGGCCGTATCCAGCGCCGCGCCGGCGCTCGGGCAACTGCCACACGCCCATGCCACCCTGCTCAGCGCCCTGGCCCGGGTCGTAACGCCGCCGCAAGTCGTCACACTCAGCGGCGACCCCGATGCCTGCCGGTTCTGGCAGCAGGATCTGGAGCGCTACTACCGACCCGACCGCTTGACGATCATCGAGCCCGGGGCGAGCAATCAGCGAGTCACAGCCCGGCTATGCCACGGCAGCCACTGCCTGCAGCCGGTCAACAGCCGCGAGGCCCTGTGGCAGCAAATCGGCACACCACGCGCAGCACCGTCCGGTGTCGGCTGAGCCGGCACCGGGCGAGCCCGGGAGCGTATCCCCATGACGCCGGAATCCATGGTCCAACAGCTCGACCGCCTGGTCTCGCTCCCGGATGTCTATCACCGGGTGGAGGAACGCGTGGCCGACCCCTGCGCCACGGTACCGGATATTGCACGCGCACTGACCGGTGATCCGGCCATGACCGCGCGGGTCCTCGGCGTGGTCAACAGCGCCCTGTACGGATTTCCCGCCCGCATCGAGTCCGTGCCCATGGCCATTACCATCATCGGTACGCGTGGCTTGCGGGATCTGATGCTCGGGATGAGTATCGCACGGGCCTTTGACGGCATCGCCACGGAGCTGGTGGATATGGACCGTTTCTGGGAGCACGCCGTCTACTGCGGCCTTATGACCCGCGCACTGGGGCGGGAAGCCGGCATGCGGGCGCACGAGCGCCTGTTTCTGGGGGGGCTGTGCCACGATCTGGGGAAGCTCGTGATGTATCACCTGGCACCGGCTGCCAGCGAGGGCATTCTGCGGGCCCTGGGGCGCGGCGAGCAGGAATTGACGCAACTGGAACGTCAGCACCTGGGCTGCGACCACGCGCAGGTTGGCGGCGCCCTCCTGGAGCGGTGGCACCTGCCCGCGCCGCTTTGCATCGCCACCCGGTGGCACCATGCCCCGGGCGAGGCACCGGAGTACCCGCGCATGGCGGCCCTGGTGCATATCGCCGACGAGCTGGCCCAACCCGTGGAACCAAGCCACTACCGGCACACCCGCGCCACCCCGGCCATCGACCCGACCGCCGCCCACCTAGCCCCGGCGGACGAGGCCGTCTTGCAACGCCTACGGCTGCAGGTGGACCTGGAGACGGCAGAACTCTACGAACGGCTTTTCACACAGCCGCAGTGAGCCCAAAGGCGCTCCGGGGACGCCGTCCGCGTTTCAACCGCCGGTCTCGCGGTGGATGGCGCGGTGACCGATATCCCGCCGGTAGTGAACGCCATCCCACGTGATGCGATCTGCGAGCCCATACGCCGCCTGCTGTGCTGCGGCGACGGTCTCCCCCAGGGCGCAGGCACACAGCACACGGCCGCCGGCGGTCACCACGCGGCCGCTATCATCGCGGGCCGTCCCTGCGTGAAAGACGTGGCAATACGGCTCGGTTCGTTCCGGTAGCCCGTGGATGACGTCACCCTTGCGGTAGCTCCCGGGATAGCCACCGGCCGCCATCACCACGCCCAGGGCGGCCTGCGGATGCCAGGCGGCCTCGACGGTATCCAGCCGCCCGTCGAGTGCCGTGCGACACAGCCCGGGCAGATCCGAGGCGAGGCGCATGAGCAATGGCTGCGCCTCCGGGTCACCCAGGCGGCAATTGAACTCCAGAACCCGCGGCGTCCCGTCGGGCGCAATCATCAAACCGGCATAGAGAAAGCCCGTGTACGGATGCCCCTCGGCGGCCATGGCCGCCACGGTGGGCTCGATGACCTCCGCCATGATGCGACCGTGCACCGCTTCGGTGACCACCGGCGCCGGAGAGTACGCGCCCATGCCTCCGGTATTCGGGCCATGATCCCCATCGTCCCGGGGTTTGTGATCCTGGGAGCTGGCGAGGGGCAGCACGTGCTCACCATCAACCATGACGATAAAGCTCGCCTCTTCGCCCTCCAGGTAGTCTTCAATCACCACGCGACCACCAGCGCCGTCCCCGAGCATGGCATCCACCGCGGCCAGGGCCTCGGCTTCGGCATCGGCGACCACCACGCCTTTCCCGGCGGCCAGGCCATCCGCCTTGACCACCAGGGGTGCCCCGCGCTCGCGCACGTACGCCCGTGCCGCATCCGCCTCCGTGAACGTCGCATAGCCCGCGGTGGGGATATTGTTGCGCTCCAGAAAGGCCTTGCAGAACGCCTTGGAGCCTTCCAGGCGGGCCGCCTGTTGATCGGGCCCAAAGCACGCCAGGCCGGCATCGCGAAAGGCATCGACCACGCCGGCCACCAGCGGGGCTTCGGGACCGACAATGGTGAGGTCCACGCTCCGCTCCCGCGCCAGGGTCACCAGCCCGGGGATATCATCCGCCGGCGTGGCGACGTTCTGACACCGTGGCTCCACCGCCGTGCCCGGGTTGCCAGGGGCCACGAGAACCGTCTCGACATCCGGTGACCGGGCGGCCGCCCAGGCCAGCGCGTGTTCGCGACCACCCCCGCCAACAATCAATACATTCATGGAGACCGACTCCGTCAGCGTCGTGAAAGCGGCTCCACGGGCACGGACCACCACCCTTCAGCACCATCCCCGGGTGCTCGCTTGGCCGTCTGGTCAGTGCCGGAAATGCCGCATGCCGGTGAACACCATGGTCATGCCGTGCTCGTCCGCTGCCTCGATGACCTCGTCGTCACGCACCGACCCCCCGGGCTGGATGACCGCTCGGACGCCGGCCTCCGCGGCCTGATCGATGCCGTCGCGGAACGGGAAAAAGGCATCGGAGGCCAGCACTGAGCCGGCCGGCTCGAGACCCGCGTCCACGGCCTTGTCGCGGGCGATACGCGTACTCCAGACCCGCGACATCTGCCCCGCTCCAATCCCCACGGTATGCCCGTCACGCCCGAGGACAATGGCATTGGACTTGACGAAGCGCACCACCTCCCAGACGAACCGCAGGTCCCGGAGCGTCGCCGCGTCCGGCTGCCTCCGGGTAACCACACGCAGTTCCGCATCGGCGACACCGGCCGCATCGCTGTCCTGAACCAGGAGACCGCCCGTGACGCGCTTGTAATCGGTCTGCCCCGTGCGTTCCGCGGGCCACTGGCCGCAGCTGAGCAGCCGGACATTGCGGCGCTCGGCCACGATCGCCGGGACGTCATCGGCCACCGCCGGCGCGATCATCACCTCCACAAACTGGCGGTCGACAATCGCGCGCGCCGTGTCGGCATCCAGGGTCCGGTTGAACGCGATGATGCCGCCGAACGCCGAGGTGGGATCGCAGGCGAAGGCATGTTCATACGCCGTCGCCAGATCCGCGGCCACCGCCACTCCGCAAGGATTCGCGTGCTTGACGATAACGCAGGCCGGTTCCTCGAGACGCTTGACGCACTCGAGCGCAGCGTCCGTGTCGGCAATGTTGTTGAACGACAACGCCTTGCCCTGGAGCTGGCGCGCCGTCGCGACGCAGGCCTCTGCAGGCTGCGCTTCGCGATAGAAGGCAGCGCTCTGGTGCGGGTTTTCGCCGTAGCGCATGGACTGGGCCAGGTGGAACTGCAGGTTCAGGGTGCGCGCCGGCCCTTCCGGTTCCAGGTCGGCGTTCAACCGCCCCAGGTGGGTGGCGATGGCCGCGTCATAGGCTGCCGTATGCTCGAAGGCCTTGGTCGCCAGTTCCAGCCGCAGGTCGAAGGAAACCGCCTGATCGGTAGCCAGCGCCGCGCGCACCCGCTCGTAGTCGGCCGGGTCGGTCACCACGGCCACCCCGTCATGGTTCTTGGCCGCGGCGCGCAGCATGGCCGGTCCACCGATATCGATATTCGCCACGGCGTCGGCAAAGGTGCTTTCCGGTCGTGCCACCGCCTCGCGGAACGGGTAGAGATTGACCACGAGCAGATCAATGGGCGTGATGCCGTGCTCGGCCATGACGGCATCGTCCGTCCCGCGCCGCCCCAGCAAGGCCCCATGGATCGCCGGATGCAGCGTCTTGACCCGGCCGTCCATGATCTCCGGAAAGCGCGTGATATCGGCGACGTCCTGAACCGCGAGGCCCGCGTCGCGCAGGGCGGCCGCGGTGCCGCCGGTGGAGATCAGCTCCACGCCCTGTCCCGCGAGCGCGCGCGCGAATTCCACCACGCCGGTCTTGTCGGAGACACTGATCAGGGCACGCCGCACCGGGCGCAGGCCAGTAGTCGCGTTCATGGGTCAGGCTTCCCTGGTTGTTCCCGGAATCACGCCGCGAACGCCACGAACGGGCGGGTTATCAACGGCGCATTGATTACGAATCTTGAAGCAACTGCAGGATCGGATAACCCTGTTGAAGAATTCGTCTAGGACTGGCTGATCCCGTAATGCAGCAATTTCTTGCGCAAGGTGGCGCGGTTCACACCGAGCAGCCGCGCCGCTCGGGTCTGGTTGCCCTGGCAGTGATCCAGCACTGCTCGCAAAAGCGGTGGTTCGACTTCAGACAGAACCAGACCGTGTAGGTCCCGGCACTCATGATCGCCCAACTGCCGCAAATAGGCCCGCACAGCGTCATCAATACAGGCCCGGATGGGACCGACACCGCCGGATTCATCCGCGTCGGTTTGGGGGGGGCGCTGCCATCGACTCGCCTGCTCACTCATGGCCTTCGTCTCACTGGATCGCTGCGGCCGTGCCGGGCGGGCACGAATCGAAAAGACTGGCATCATACCGGAATGCCGGCCAGCGGCAAACGCTGATGCACCAGCATCAGCGCAGATCGAAGATGTACTGTCGGGCGCCAGAGCCCGGATCGGACAGGACCAGTCGCACGCGTACAGTCGTCTCCGTGGGAATGCCCGCCCGCCAATCACGGTTACGGTCCAGATAGTCCCGGGGGTGGAACCAGCGCTCACCGGAGATGTTGCGGTTGCCATCCAGCAATTGCAGCCGCATCAGTGGGTAGGGCTGGCGAAACTCAGCACGGTTGGCAATACCACCGGTTGCCACCAGGGCGCCGTCGAGTTGCGGATGCTCCGTGACCCGACCTCGGACCATCTGCATTTGATCAGCGGCGCGTAACAAAGGCAGTTCGCAGCCGGAAACGGCACACAGGCCGGCTACCCAGGGGCGCCAGCGCGGCTCCGCGGCCAGCGCGTCCCGCTTGATGTAGGCGGCCTGAAGCCCGAGCACAAGAATCAGCAAAGCGTTTGCCGCCAGCCAGCCGAGCTGGCGCAGCCGTCGCGAGTCACCGGCCGAACTGCCATCCTCGAGCTCCACCCGGGAGAGGTCCGCTGAGGCGTCCGGCACCGTGCCGGCCACTGTTGCCGCCTCCTGGCTTCCCCCGGGGACCGCTTCGCCACCCGGAATTTCGATCAGCGGCCGCCCGGAGCCGGAGGCCGCGCCGGCGCGCCGCCTCCGGCCCGGCACCACCGGCACCGGGCCGGAAACCCAATCGGGCCGGCGTCGCAATGCTGCGCGGCCGGCCGTCTCGGGCTCTGGCTCTGGCTCTGGCTCTGGCTCTGGCTCTGGCTCTGGCTCTGGCTCTGGCTCTGGCTCTGGCTCTGGCTCTGGCTCTGGCTCTGGCTCAGGCTCTGGCTCAGGCTCTGGCTCGGGCTCTGGCTCGGGTTCCGGCTCGGGTTCCGGCTCGGGTTCCGGCTCGGGTTCCGGCTCGGGTTCCGGCTCGGGTTCCGGCTCGGGTTCCGGCTCGGGTTCCGGCTCGGGCTCC
>JAWOFB010000272.1:0-3693 GCA_046482445.1 Ectothiorhodospiraceae bacterium
GCCAGCGACATCCACTTCGAGCCGTTCGAGGACGAGTTCAAGGTGCGCTACCGCGTGGACGGGGTGCTCTACGAGATGGTCCCCCCGCCGAAGCACCTCCATCTGGCCATAACCAGCCGTATCAAGGTTATGACCCAGACGATGAACATCGCCGAACGGCGGATGCCGCAGGACGGCCGCATCGAGCTGAACATCGCCGGAAACCCCATTGACCTGCGCGTCTCGACTCTGCCCACCATGTTCGGCGAAAGCGTCGTGCTGCGTGTTCTGGACCGGCGGATGGTCGCCCTGGACATCAACGAACTGGGGCTGCGGCGGGTTGACATGGACCAGGTGATGGAGCTGATGCGCCTGCCGCACGGCATCATCCTGTGCACCGGCCCCACCGGCTGTGGCAAGACCACCACCCTGTATGCCGCCCTGCGCGAGCTGAACGACATCGGCGTGAAGATACTCACCGTCGAGGACCCGGTCGAGTACGACATCGAGGGCATCATGCAGATGCAGGCGCGCGCGGAGATAGACGTCGGCTTCGCCAACGCCATGCGCCACTTCCTGCGCCAGGACCCGGACATCATCCTGGTCGGTGAGATCCGCGACCAGGAAACCGGCCAGATGGCCATCCAGGCATCCCTGACCGGCCACGTCGTGTTCAGCACCGTCCACACACAGGACGCGGCAACGGCCATCACCCGACTGATTGACCTGGGGCTGGAGCCCTACCTGATCAACGCCACCCTGGAAGGGGTGATCGCCCAGCGATTGGTGCGGCGCATCTGCACCCACTGCAAGGAGGAATACGAGCCCACGCCGGACGCCATCATGTCGCTGGGCCTGCGACCGGAGGACGTGGAGGGTAAGAAGTTCTACCGCGGCCGGGGCTGCGACCGCTGCAATCAGATCGGCTACTACGGGCGGATGGGCCTGTTCGAGATCCTGAACATAAGCGACGAGCTGCGCGAGATGATGATGCAGGGCACCTCCACCCAGGAGCTGCGCGCGGCCGCCCGCAAGTTCGGCTGCCGGTCGCTCCGACAGAGCGGCCTGCTGGCCGTATACGACGGCCAGACCACTATCGAGGAAGTCAGCCGCGTCACCCTGGCCGAGTAGAGCGCCAGGAAGTATGACCCGGCGCGCAATGCGGCCGCCCCCCGCCGTGTGCGCAGTGGCGCCGGTGTCGGCCCCGCCGTCCGGCTCGGGGTTGCGCGAGAAACGGCCTTGACATCGCCCTTTGCCGGACGGATAATGAAGGTAAAGGCGGATTGGCAGTTTTTGGTAGCGGAGCGAAAAGTCTTGAAAACCAAATGTCCGGTATCTGAGACCCCTCTACAGGCTGTTCCGGGAGGAGGGTAGGCGAAATGGCAGTGTTCGAGTATGAGGCGATGAACGCCGAGGGCAAACCCGTCGTGGACACCCTCGAGGCGAAGAACACCGAAGAGGCCATCGGCCGGATCCGGGAGATGGGGCTGTTCCCCACCCGGGTCAACGAGCGCAAAGCTGCCAAGGGCCAGGGAGGCGGAGGGGGGCGCGGGCCCAGCCGTGTGCGCAAGAAGACCTTCGTGATCGGCGGCGTGCGGGGCAAGGATCTGACCACCTTCACCCGCCAGCTATCCACACTGACCGACGCCGGCATACCCGTCGTGCAGGCGCTGAACATCCTGGAGCGGCAGATGCGTCCCTGCGCGCTGAAGAACATCGTCGGCTCGGTGGCGGACGAGGTCGAGGGCGGCTCTTCGCTTTCCGAGGGCATGGCCAAGTATCCCAAGGCGTTCGACAAGCTCTACGTCAACATGGTGAAGGCCGGGGAGGCCGGCGGTATGCTGGACATCGTGCTGCAGCGTCTGGCGGACTTCCGGGAGAAGGCCGCCCGCCTGCGCCGCCGCGTGCTTTCGGCGTTGATCTACCCGGTGTTCGTCATCCTGGCGGCCGGCGGCATCCTGACCTTCCTGATCTACCGGGTCATTCCCAGCTTCATCAAGATGTTCGAGGAGCTGGACGTGACGCTGCCGGCGCCGACGAAGTTCCTGCTGGTGGTCACGAACTTCGCCACCCACAGGTGGTACCTGCTGCCGGCCATTCCGCTGGGCATATTCGGCATCTACAAGCTGATCACCGCCACCAAGGTCGGTCGCTTCATCATAGACTGGCTCAAGTTCCGCATCCCCGTCTTCGGCTCCATCATCAACAAGGCCGCCATTGCGCGGTTCACCCGCACCTTCGGCACACTGATCGGCAGCGGCGTGCCCATCCTCGAGGCGCTCAACATCTCGCGCGACACCTCCGGTAACTCCGTGCTGGCCGGCGCCATCCAGAAGGTGCACGACGGCGTGCGCGAAGGCGACCCCATCGCTCCGCCCCTGGGCGAGAGCAACGTCTGCGACGACATGGTGGTCAACATGATAGACGTCGGGGAGGAGACCGGTAACCTCGACACCATGCTCCTTAAGGTGGCCGATAACTACGACGACCAGGTGGACTCCGCCGTCGAGGGCCTCACCAGCCTGATGGAGCCCATCATGGTCATCCTGCTGGGCGGCATCGTCGGCTTCATTGTCATCGCTCTGTTCATGCCGCTGATCAAGCTGATGAGTTCGCTCTCATGAGCCAGTGTGCGCTCAACATCGTCTCGTTGGGTTCGGTCAGTGCCGCGACGGCCGGAGAGGTCTCTGGAGTGCGGCGCCTTGGCGCCGCTCTGGATTCCGGCGGCTTGCCGCCGGGGTATGACAAAGGGGGGCAAGCCCCCCAACGGCAAAGCGGTGGCAAGCCACCGCACTCCAGAAGCCGGTTCTTGCCTGCCGCACCTGCTGTGAGACGCGATGCCGAAACTGCTCAAGGCAGCAGGCCGGCCGCGAAGCCGACTTGCGGCCCTCGGAGACATCTTTTGCCGTCGGGACGGCGGCTCAATGCACTGAGATCATTACTGGTGTTCCACCAGGTAAGGAGATCGCTCATGCGCCCCTCCAGCGGCCCGTTGAACCAGTCGCCTGCCTCGCCGCAGCCGCTCTCGCCGCTCCAGCTACGGGCAGGTCCGGCGTCCTCGCCGGACCTGGCGCGGCGGGGACGCCGCGCCTACCCATCGGGGGGGCGGCGGCCGGCCGGCTTCACGCTCGTCGAGATGCTGGTCGTCATCAGCATCATCGCCATACTGGCCGGCATGTTGATGCCCGCCATCATGGCCGCCCGCGTCAAGGCCCAGGAAACCCACACCCTCAACCTGATCCACAACTGCGAGATAGCCGCCACCGACTTCTTCAACGACTACGGAGACTATCCGCCCTCCACGTGGGCCGAGCTGGACGAGTTCTTCGAGGTGGAGGGCGTCAAGAAGGACGAGGGCTGCTTCACCAGCACTGATTCGTACGGACCCGCCCCCGACAGCGAACAGGATACCTGGGTGGATGAGTTCCCCATGCAGTTCGACCGCAACATGAACGACTATGACGACACCGAGCCGGACAAGGAAGAAGCTCCGCGTTTGTGCCGGATCAACGAGGGCATCGAGGTGTTCCTGGCCTGCGTGGCCAGCCAGAACGGCGGCCCCTACATGGAGGTCGAGGCCAGTTGGGTGGCCAACACCGACGCCGACTTCGATCGCGACTGCGAGGATGACAGGAACAGCGAAGATCCCAACGACCTCAACCTCACCCCCGACATCCTGCAAACGACCAACTGGTACTTCGGCGGCACCGTCGC